>CAKTTT010000017.1 GCA_934615635.1 uncultured Eubacteriales bacterium
CCTAAAACCGCTCCCGCTGCCCCTGTCACCGCCGGATGCACAATCACTGCTTTCCACTTTTTCATGATAATCCTCCTCTTTCCATTTGTGCGATTGCACCATATATCATACATTTTAGCCTCATTTTTGTCAAGTATAAAGCAACGGATTTTCCGGCGAACCAGGATCCCTCCCGCCGCCGGACGCAAAGAAGCGGGGGCTTTTAGCCCCCGCTTCTTTTATCGGTTCAGCGGTTCGATCAATACATGCCGTCCATGCCAGCGGGCGCCGCCGGAGCGGGTGCGGGCGGCTCCTTCTTGTCGGCGACCAGGGACTCGGTGGTGAGTACCATGGCGGCGACGGAGGCCGCGTTCTGCAGCGCGGAGCGGGTGACCTTGGTGGGATCGACGATGCCGGCCGCGAACATGTCCACGTACTCCTCCTTGGCAAAGTCGAAGCCGTAGTTGACCTTGCCGGCGGTGCGGATCTTGTCGATGATGACGCTGCCCTCCATACCGGCGTTCAGCGCGATCTGACGGACGGGCTCCTCCAGCGCCTTCAGCACGATCTTAGCGCCGGTCTTCTCGTCGCCGTCGGCGGATTCGATCAGGCTGTCCAGCGCGCTGGCGGCGTTGATGAGCGCCACGCCGCCGCCGGCCACCAGGCCTTCCTCCACGGCCGCACGGGTAGCGGACAGCGCATCCTCCATGCGGAGCTTCTTTTCCTTCATCTCCACCTCGGTGGCCGCGCCGACCTTGATGACGGCCACGCCGCCGGCCAGCTTCGCCAGCCGCTCCTGCAGCTTTTCGCGGTCGAAATCGGAGGTGGTGGTTTCAATCTGGCTGCGGATCTGGCCGACGCGGGCCTTGATGGCCGCGGCATCGCCGGCGCCGTCCACAATGATGGTGTTCTCCTTCTGGACCTTTACCTGACGGGCGCGGCCCAGTTGCTGCATGGTGGTTTCCTTCAGCTCCAGGCCCAGCTCCTCGGAGATGACCTCGCCGCCGGTGAGGATGGCAATATCCTGCAGCATCTCCTTCCGGCGGTCGCCGAAGCCGGGGGCCTTGACCGCGACGCAGGTGAAGGTGCCCCGCAGCTTGTTGACGATCAGGGTGGACAGCGCCTCGCCCTCCACGTCCTCCGCGATGATGACCAGCTTCTTGCCGGCCTGCAGGATCTGCTCCAGCAGGGGCAGGATATCCTGGATATTGGAGATCTTCTTGTCGGTGATGAGGATGTAGGCGTCGTCGATGACCGCCTCCATCTTATCGGTGTCCGTCACCATATAGGGGGTGATATAGCCGCGGTCGAACTGCATCCCTTCCACGACCTCAGAATAGGTCTCGGCGGTTTTGGATTCCTCCACGGTAATCACGCCGTCGGCGGAGACCTTCTCCATCGCCTCGGCGATCAGCTTGCCGATGGTAGCGTCCCCGGCGGAGATGGTGGCGGCGCTGGCGATGTCCTCGGAGCCGCTGACCTTCTTGGAATTGGCCTTCACCGCGTCCACAACCGCGTCCACAGCGGTCTGGATGCCCTTTTTGACGCCCATGGGGTTGGCGCCGGCGGCCACGTTCTTCATGCCCTCTCGAATCAGGGCCTGAGCCAGCAGGGTAGCGGTGGTGGTGCCGTCGCCGGCCACGTCGTTGGTTTTGGTGGAGACTTCCTTCACTAGTTGGGCGCCCATATTCTCAAAGGGATCGTCCAGTTCGATTTCCTTGGCGATGGTAACGCCGTCATTGGTGATGAGAGGGGCGCCGAACTTTTTATCCAGCACCACATTGCGGCCCCGCGGGCCCAGGGTAATCTTCACGGTGTTGGCCAACTGGTCAACGCCGGACTGAAGCGCCTTGCGGGCGTCCTCGCCAAAAAGAATCTGTTTTGCCATCGTTGTTTCCTCCCGTAATTTAGAGTTGATGTTGAAATGCCGGCGGCCGGATTATTCCACAACCGCGAGGATGTCGCTCTGGCGGACGATGGTATATTCCTCTCCGTCCACCTTCACCTCGGTGCCCGAATATTTGCTGGTGATGACCTTGTCGCCTGCTTTGACGTACATCACCACGTCCTTGCCCTCGACGTTGCCGCCGGGTCCAACAGCGATCACTTCCGCCACCTGGGGCTTCTCCTTGGCCGAGCCGGCCAGGATGATGCCGCTTTTCGTGGTTTCCTCGGCTTCGACCATCTTAATCACAACACGGTCAGCGAGAGGTTTGATTGTCATAATACGGTTCCTCCTTAAAAGGTTTTGTTTGTCAGTTTTAGCACTCTTAAGTGATGAGTGCTAATACGTTTTCTATTGTAATCGAAATTTCTTAAAAATCAAGAGGCTAAAAGGAAATTTCATACTTTTCATAATTTGTTAACAAATATCTGCCGCGTATGGCCGTTGATTTGCAAAAATCCCGCTCGGCCATTTTGTTTGAACCTCCAGAAAATATAATAATCCGCTTATATATATTGTACGCTTCTATAATTTATGGTAAATTTAATTATGAAAACGCGGTAAAACCGCCAAAAACAGGAGGGGTATTATGCAACCGAAACAAAAGCTGGTCGCGGGTCTGCTGGGAATCTTCCTCGGCGCTTGGGGAATCCATCAGTTTTACCTGGGGGATAACAAAAAGGGAATCATTCGCATTGTCGTCACCCTGGTGACCTGCGGCATAGGCGGTATATGGGGATTCATTGAGGGGATTCTGATCCTCTGCGGCAACATCAACACCGATGCGCAGGGAAATCCGCTGGTGTAAAGCGGCCACCTTCATTATCTTCCACCATAACAGGGACGCGGCATGACATATATGCCGCGTCCCTGTTTCGCTTGTCCAAAAGATCCGGCTCACGCCGTCCTCTTCTCCAAGCTGATGCAACAATGGGGAAAATCATCTGATTTTCCCCATTGTTGTGTCTGAGGGCGGGGAAGTGCGAGGAGGGAACCTTGACGCTTCCCCCTCGCACTTCCCCGCCCTCCATGACACCTTATCAACAGTCTCTATTTTTCTATGTACTATAACGCCCCGGGTGCAAACAGAGAAATGGGAGGCAGCTCCTGCGGGATATCCCGCAACGTCCTTCTTTTGGCTTATTGCGGAAGAACAAAGGGGATCCGCCCCGGCTCCACGGCGAAGGCCGTTTCCCGGGCGCGAAAGCACTCGCCGTCCAGATTCACGGCCGCCTCCTCCCGGCTGGTCACCCGCATGGCGGTTCCCCGGAAGACTTCGCAGATATCCATTCCCACATGCAGCCCCCGTTTATACCGCTTGAGAAACCCGGGGATGCGAATCCTAGGCATCGCCTTAATCAGGACGAAATCCAGCAGCCCGTCGTCCGGCACCGCATCCGGCGCGCCGCGATACCCGCCGCCGTAATATTGTCCGCTGGCCGCCAGGGCGAAGAAATAGCGTCCTTCCCGGCGCACCGTCCCTTCCGGCGTATCCATCTCCACCTGGAGATGCTTGCCGATGCGGTGGCAGAATACGTCGACGATGGCCAGCTCATAGGCCAGGGAGCCGCTGACCAGGGGAAATCCCTTGTATTTTCTCATTTTATCCGCCACATCCGCGTCCATCCCCATCGAGCAGAGATTCAGGGAGAGCGCCTGCCCGCAGCGGATGGCGTCCACCATCCGCACCCTGCCGTGAACCAGCGCATCCAGGTCGGCAAACTCTTCGGCGGTGCCAAAGCAACGGATAAAGTCGTTGGCGGAGCCGCACGGCAGACAGGCGAGGCGGACCTCCGCCCCGCCCGCCATGCCTCCGGCGGTTTCCATCAGCGTGCCGTCTCCGCCGCAGGCGACCAGGCACAGGGGCATACCTGTCCGCTCCGCCTCGGCCGACGCCTCTTTCGCCAGCCGGGTGGCCTCCCCCGGCGCCTGGGTGATGTGGAGCCGATACTCCCCCGCTTCCGGATGCGCGCCGAAATAGGCTTGGATTCTAGGCAGCCACTCCAGCGCCCGCCCCCTTTTTCCCGCCTTGGGATTGACAATGAACACATACCGCATCGTATTCCCCCACCGCCTTCTTATCTACATAACAGATTATAAAAGAATCCGGCCGGTCCGTCAACGGCGCGCGTCATGAAAAGGCCCGGGATCCAGCGGAACCCCCTCCCTCAGCGGGAGAGCGGCCTTCTTCCCGACAAGGCCGCGCGAGCCTGCAAGGGGGAGCGGAAAACGCGGGTGTTTCACCACATCCGTCCATCCCGGCGCGGCTGAACAGGCTGAACAGAAGAAAGCGGGGGCTAAAGGCCCCCGCTTTCTTTATTTTTTCTTTTCAGAAGGACACTTCCGGCTGATCAAATACGCCTTTCCCTCCCCGGCGCTGGATACCGACGGCGCAGCGTTGCAGGCATATCGGATAAAGTCCTGCCATTCCTCCGGTGAAAAAAGCGTATCCGGAACGGAGAGAATCCACTCAGGCTCCCAGTCCACGTGGGATCCCATCCGCAGATCGGAGACGAAACAGCCGAGTTTTTCAGCAAAATATTCGTAAATGTCCGGTCTCTCCATACGCCATCCCCCGCCTCTTTACCTGCTTTCCTCTTTATTATACAGATTTTTCGCCAACATTCAAGTTTAAAACGATACATTATCGTTTACAAATAGTTTTAAATCCAATTTTAACGGATACTCTATATATGTGAGGTGGTATTTTGCAATATGATATGGAGTTGATCGGCAAACGCATCAAGGCGGCGCGCAAAGCCAAGCGATATACGCAGGAATATGTATCCACCCGGGCGAACATCGGCGTGAAGTTTCTCAGCCAGATCGAGTGCGGCAAGGCCGGCCTGTCCGTGCAGACCCTGTTGTCCCTCTGCACCATTCTGGAGGTCAATCCCAACTACATCCTGTTGTCGGATATCACCGGGCAGACGGATCCCATCAGCGACCTCCTCAGGGGACTCAGCCCCCGCCAACTTCAGGATGCGGAGGAGCTGCTTCGCCTATTCGTACGGAACTGCGCCTCCTCCTGCCAGGGGGGGACGTGATCGGGCGCTCCTTCCTTTTTTCGACCTTCTTCGTCCGCGGCGGCCCTACTTCCGTCTTGTAAACGGGAAAATTGCGGCAAAAAATCCGCCGGAACGATTGTGCTTCCCCGGGGCGTGTGATATAATATAGAAAACCCGATAGGTTTTCTAAACAAAAATGCTGTCGCTGCAAGGCAGCTCCCGGTGCTGGCGCACCAACGCATTTTTGCAGTCTCTGCGTATCTTCATGGTATACTATAGAAAACCCGGTGGGTTTTCTAAACAAAAATGCTGTCGCTGCAAGGCAGCTCCCGGCGCTGGCGCACCAACGCATTTTTGCAGTCTCTGCGTATCTACATGGTATAATAAAAGAAAAGCAGTTTTCCCATCACCCCACTGGAAGGCGGTATCGCCCATGTCCCTTTCTCTCCTGACCCTCGTCACCACGGTCCAGCCTATGGCTGAGGATACCGCACCCCCTCCCTCCACCTCGGCGGGGATGCTCTTCGCCTGCTGGTCCATCGTTATTGTGTTGGCGGCCATGTTTTTCGTATTCATGCGCGCGCATAAAAGGGAATACGCCGTCGCCGTGCTGCCTCTGGTCATCACCCCCCTCATGCATATCTGCAGCGGCGTGCTGGCCCGGTGGCTGGATGGCATTCTTCCCCTGACCTGGGTGGAACTGCGCGTGGCCCTGGATCTGATCGCCGCCCTGATCTCCTGCCTGCTGATCGGCTTCAGCTCCCGCTCCATTCCCGTGCGGCGTTCCCGCAATGTGTTCCTGATTTTCTGCTCCGGCTTCATCATCATTTTGGCTCTGGCCCTGATCATCAACGTATTGTCCACGTATAGGTTGTAGGATACCTGCTATCATAAAAGAGGCCGAAGAGAATGCATTCTCTTCGGCCTCTTTTATGATCTTTTGTTTCCTTATTCGTGAAAATCAACAATCGATTCTTCATCAGTCAAGGTATAAACCGGATACTTCCCTTCCGAGACGGCTTTTTCATAAAGAGGACGGCGTTCTTGCGTGAAATGACAAAACAGAATCCCCTCAAATACCCCCAACCCCTGAAAATCAGAAATACCGGTAGGATTCCCGTTTATCGGCAGCAAGTGTTCGATATTCCGGGTTACGATATGCGCCCCCGCGCTCCCGCCGATATAAGAGACTCCTCTCTGAAGATACCTCAAAATCAGCCGGTCCGCCCCACACTTCTTGATCCTGTCCAGCATTTGAAAGGTATTTCCCCCGCTGATATGAAGGTAGTCTATATCCAATTCGGCAAATCGTTCGGGAATTTCATCGTCAAAAATATGCAAATCCGCGTTCCTGCATCCAATGGTAATATTTTTCGCTGTGGATGCTCATTTGGAAAAAACCAGACTTTACAACGATCAATCGGCTTCTCCAGGTTTTCCAGAATCACCTGCTTGGATGCCGGGTTTCCGACATCACAGGAGCTGAGGATCAATTTCACGCCTTGCGCCCCTCTGTTTATTTCGCCTGGATGGACTGGGTGTATTCGCTGGGGGTCATGCCCGTGGCCTGCTTGAAATAGCGGGAAAAATAGTTTACCGAGGTATAGCCCAGCTTGTCCGCAATCTGGGTGATATTGCCGCCGCCCTCCCGCAGCAGAGTCTTGGCCGCATCGATTTTCAGGCCGCGGTAATATTCCATCACCCCCATCCCGGTGACGGATTTGAAGATGGTCTTCAGGTTGGTGGCGCTCTGGGCGGAAAAGCGGCAGACCTGGGAAAAGGTCAGGGTACCACAGGCGTTGTCCTGCATATAAGCGATGATTCGCTGGACGAGGTCGTGATCCGACCGCCGCTTGACGGAGGAGGAGGTTTTCACCGCCACATCCCGCTGCGCTCCCCGGCGCACCATCCGGATAAGCATCTGTTCCAGCAGCAGGCCGATCATCTGCTCGCTGCCGAAGGCGCTGGAGGAGGCCCGCTCCATCTTCAGGGAGCCGGGATCATCCAGCGGATTGGAAAAGGCGTCCCGGGCCTCATGGACGATCCGGGCCAGCAGCTCCCGCTCCACCTCCTCCGCCTTCACCACCTTGCCCTCGAAATAGGCCATGGCGGGGGAGGCACACACAAAGGCGACCACCACCAGATTGGGCGCCACCAGGCCGTTGGCGAACACGTTGTGGAACTCCCCAGGCTTGTGGAAGATCATCTCCCCCTGCTTGAGGCAATAGCCGGTGTCGTCGGCCATCACCTCCACCTCGCCCTTGTCCACATATAAAAGCTCCCAGAAATCATGCTTCTCTCCCTCGAACACATAATCTCTGGCATATTCGAAATAATGGACCGTCACCACCGCGGGAACCGCGATATCCCGCCGCAGGGCGGTGGGTTGATAGCCGTCCATGCCCGTCCCTCCCCTTTTTATCGTTTTTATCGTTCCGGCACGATATAATTGAGTCTCCCCACCGCCCGGCCGCCGCTGAGAAAGATCCGGGGAACCCGCTTGCCGATAAGGCAGATGGTTTCATAATGGATGGTTCCGGACAGCGCCGCGAATTCCTCCGCCGGCAGCAGCGCCTCCCCATCCCGGCCGAAAACCGTGACGGTCATCCCCTCCCGGGCGGCGGGGATATCGGTCACATCCAGCATACATTGATCCATGCAGACCCGGCCCACCACCCGGGCGCGCCGGCCGCCCACCAGCATATCCGCCCGATTGGAAAGGCTGCGGGAGTAGCCGTCGGCATAGCCGATGGGAACCGTGGCGATGCGGGCGGCCCTGTCCGCGGTGAACCGGCGGCCATAGCTGACCTTGGCCCCCGCGGGAATCGTCTTGACCATGGAGATCACCGTTTTCAGCTCCATGGCGGGCTTGAGGGGCAGCATTCCCTCCATCCATCCGTCCGGCGCCAGCCCGTACAGGATGATTCCCGGACGCACCAGATCCAGGTGCATATCCGGATACCGCAGCACCCCGGCACTGTTGCAGCAGTGCCGCAGCGGGAAGCGGATCCCCCGCCTCTCCAGCTTCTCCACCGCATCCATGAACAGGGTGAACTGCCGCCGGGTGTAGGCGTCGCCGTCCTCGTCCTCCTCGTCCGCCGAGGCGAAATGCGTGAAAATCCCCTCCGGCTCCAACCCCGGCAGCCGGACGATGGCTTCCACCTCATCGATGATGCCGTCGTCCCGCCCGGCTTCCTGATAAAAAAGCCCCACCCGGGACATACCCGTGTCGATCTTCACATGGACCCGCACCCGCACGCCGGCCCTGACCGCCTCCTCGCTGAGCCGGACGGCGTACTCCCGGGTCAGCACCGCCTGGGACACGCTGAAAGCCGCCAGCCGGGCCGCCTCCTCCGGCGGCGTATAGGCCAGAATCAGAATCGGCTCCACAATGCCCGCGTTGCGGATCTGCATCGCCTCGTCCAGATTGGACACGCCGAACCAGGATGCCCCCGCCTCCTGCAGCGCCCGGGACACATAGCCCGCTCCATGCCCGTAGGCATCCGCCTTCACCACCGCCATGGCCCGGCTGCCCGGCGCCAGAGACGCCTCGATCACCCGGAAATTATGGCGGATGGCGTCCAGATCAATCTCCGCCCAGGTTCTTTTGAGAAAATCGCTCATATCGTCGGCAAACCTTTCTTTATATCTTCGTCATTTATCGGCGCGGTATAGCCCCCTCCGGCGGGGAACAAGCGGACCGCCCCGCGCACAGGCTTTGGAGAGCCCGCGCCGGCCGCTGCCATACAGCCGTATTCCGGCCGGCGCACCTGTCTTACCGGACGCGGTTTTTCTATACTCCACATTATAGGCGTTTCCCATGCAATAATCAAACCTTTTTCGCATATACTGTTTGGTAAACTACTCTTTCGCGCGCCGGTGCTGACCCTGCGCAGACAGATGAACAGGAGGCCCTTTTATGTCGTACAATGCCGAAAACACCGATCACGCCCGCGTTCCCTCCCCTCCCGATACCCCGGCCCGGCAGGAACCCGCCGGGTCTGACCGCCGTCCTCAGCCGACCGTCGCCTTCCCGCCGGGGGACCTGGACGACCTGATCTTTCACGACTGCTACCCGGTTTATCATTCCGAACGGTAGGCCGTGAGGAGCGGACGGGGAAATTTTCCGTCAAAAAACGCCATTCGTCCCCGCCGTCCCGCCGCGGATTCTGTACAAAAACGAAGTTTTCACCCCTCCCCTCTTTCCCTTCCTCCGCCGATATGCTATGATAGGGATATATACGCCGCAAGCGCGTTCCGGAACTTCCGGGTGCCTATGGCGCAGCCAACCTTTGTATGAATATGAAGTGAGGAGCGGAACTATGTCGAACGTCATCCGTGTATTTGTGGAAAAACGGCCTGGTTTTGACGTGGAGGCGCGGCACATGCTGGCGGATCTGCGGGACAATCTGGGGCTGACCGGCTTAACGGCGCTGCGCCTGCTCAACCGGTATGATGTGGAGGGGCTGACGGCGGAGGAATTCGCCCGCGCCCGGGGCATCGTCTTTTCCGAGCCCAATGCAGACCTGGTCTATGACGACAGCTTTCAGCCGGGAGAGGGCTTCCGGGTTTTCGCCATGGAATACCTGCCTGGCCAATACGATCAGCGGGCGGATTCCGCCGCCCAGTGCGTGCAGCTTCTGACCCAGGGGGAGCGGCCCCGGGTGGCTACCGCCCGGGTGATTTGCCTGGGCGGCGGGTTGTCCGACGCCGATTTCCGCCGGGTGCAGCAGTATCTGGTCAACCCGGTGGAATCCCGCGTGGCCTCTCTGGACAAGCCCGACACCCTGGACGTGGCGGCTGACCGGCCGGACGACGTGGCCCGGGTCGAGGGCTTCATCCGCATGGATGAGGGGGACATCCGCGCCTACTGGGAGAAAATGGGCTTCGCCATGTCCCCGGAAGATCTGGCTTTCTGCCGGGACTATTTCCGGGATGAGGAGAAGCGGGATCCCTCCGTCACCGAGCTGCGGGTCATCGACACCTACTGGTCTGACCACTGCCGCCACACCACCTTCCTCACCCGTCTGGCGGATATCGCCGTGGAGCAGGGCGCTCTCTCCGGCGTGATTGAGGACGCCCTCCAGGCCTATTACGACGCCCGGCGGGAGGTCTACGGCGACCGGCTTTCCCAGAAAAACGTCACCCTGATGGACATGGCCACCATGGGAATGCGGCTGCTGAAAAAACAGGGGAAGATCCCGGATCTGGACGAGTCGGAGGAAATCAACGCCTGCTCCATCGAGGTGCCCGTCACCATCGACGGCAAAACCGAGTCCTGGCTGGTCCAGTTCAAGAACGAGACCCACAACCATCCCACCGAGATCGAGCCCTTCGGCGGCGCGGCCACCTGCCTGGGCGGCGCCATCCGGGACCCGCTCTCCGGGCGCGCCTACGTCTATCAGGCCATGCGGGTCACCGGCAGCGGCGATCCCCGGACGACGCTGGAAAACACCCTGCCCGGCAAGCTGCCCACCCGGAAGATCACCACCGGCGCGGCGGCGGGCTATTCCTCCTACGGCAACCAGATCGGCCTCGCCACCGGCCAGGTGGCGGAGCTGTATGATCCCGGCTATGTGGCCAAGCGGCTGGAAATCGGGGCCGTGGTGGGCGCTTCCCCCAAGGAGAACGTGGTGCGGGACGTGCCCGCCCCCGGCGATATCGTGGTGCTGCTGGGCGGCCGCACCGGCCGCGACGGCTGCGGCGGCGCCACCGGCTCCTCCAAGGCCCACACCTCCGCCTCCATCGACACCTGCGGCGCGGAGGTGCAAAAGGGCAATCCGCCCACCGAGCGGAAGCTCCAGCGGCTGTTCCGCAATCCCTGCGTATCCCGCCTCATCAAACGCTGCAACGATTTTGGCGCCGGCGGCGTCTGCGTGGCCATCGGCGAGCTGGCTGACGGGCTGCGGATCGACCTGAACGCCGTGCCCAAAAAATACGAAGGTCTGGACGGCACCGAGCTGGCCATCTCCGAATCCCAGGAGCGGATGGCCGTGGTGCTGGCTCCCGGCGACGTGGACGCCTTCATCGCCGCGGCGGAGGAGGAAAACCTGGAGGCCACGGTGGTGGCCTCGGTCACCCAGGAGCCCCGCCTGCGCATGACCTGGCGGGAGGACACGGTGGTGGATATCAGCCGCGCTTTCTTAAACACCAACGGCGTCACCCAGACCGCCCAGGTCCGCATCGCCGCTCCCAACCCGGATGCCGATTACCGCACCGCCATCCCCGCCGGCCTGGCGGTGATCCCGCTGCCCCAGGCTTTCCGGGAGAATCTTTCCCGGCTGGAGGTGGCCTCTCAGAAGGGGCTGGTGGAGCGTTTCGACGCCAGCATAGGCGCCGGCACGGTCAATATGCCTTTTGCCGGCCTGCATCAACTCACCCCCGAGGAGGGCATGGTGGCCAAGCTCCCCGTCCTCCACGGAGAAACCGACGACGCCACCGCCATGGCCTTCGGCGGCATCCCCGGCATCTCCCGGTGGAGTCCCTTCCACGGCGCGGCCTACGCCGTCACCCTGTCCCTGGCCAAGCTGGCCGCCATGGGCGCGGATCCCCTCTCCGCCCGGCTGACCTTCCAGGAATACTTTGAGCGCCTGCGGGACGTGCCTGAACGGTGGGGCAAGCCCGCCGCAGCCCTTTTGGGCGCCTTCCTGGCCCAAAAGGAGCTGGGCGTCCCCTCCATCGGCGGCAAGGACTCCATGTCCGGCAGCTTCAATGAGCTGGACGTGCCTCCCACCCTGGTGAGCTTCGCCCTGAGCATGACCAAGGCTTCCCTGACCGGCACCGCCGCCTTCCAAAAGCCCAACTCCCTGGTGGCGCTGCTGCCCCTGCCGGTGGACGACCGGACCCACCTGCCCGACTGGCCCCGGGTGCGCGAGCTGTTCGATCAGGTTTCCAAACTGGTCCGGTTCGGCGTCCTCCACGCCGTGTCGGTGGTGCGGGAGGGCGGTATGGCCGCCTCCATCGCCCGGATGTGCTTCGGCAACGGCGTGGGCTTCGCCTTCAACCACGGCATTACCCGCACCGAGCTGTTCGCCCCGCTGGCCGGCTCCCTGGTGGTGGAACTCAAGGAGGGCGATATGTGTCTGGAGGGGCTGTGCTATAAGCTGGTGGGCACCACCATCGACGAACCCGCCGTAGTACTGGAGGGAGAGGAGCTGCCGCTGGACGAGCTGCTGGCCTGCTGGCAGCGTCCGCTGGAAGCCGTCTTCCCCACCCGCCCCGCGGAGCAGCCGGCGATGCATCCCGCCGTCCCCCTGTTCACCCAGCGCAGCGGGCTGGCGCCGGCGGTCAAAACGGCGCGTCCCCGGGTATTCATCCCGGTTTTCCCCGGCACCAACTGCGAATACGACACCGCCCGCGCCTTTGAAAAGGCGGGAGCCGAACCCCACGTCCTGGTGGTCAAAAACCTGTCCCCGGCGGCGATTGAGGAAACCATCCGCCGCATGGAAACGGCGATCCGGGAAAGCCAGATCGTCATGCTGCCCGGCGGCTTCTCCGGCGGCGACGAGCCGGACGGCTCGGGCAAATTCATCGCCACCACCTTCCGCAATCCCCGGCTGGCCGACGCCGTGGCCGAGCTGCTGCAAAAGCGGGACGGCCTGATGCTGGGCATCTGCAACGGCTTCCAGGCGCTCATCAAGCTGGGGCTGGTGCCCTACGGCGAGATCCGCGAGCTGGGCGACGACGATCCCACCCTCACCTTCAACACCCTGGGCCGCCACGTCAGCCGGATGGTCTACACCCGGGTCACCTCCGTCAAGTCCCCCTGGCTGAACGGCTGCAAGGCCGGGGATATCCACTGTATTCCCGTCTCCCACGGCGAAGGCCGCTTCCATGCGGGCGAGCACACCCTGCGCGGGCTGATCGCCGGCGGCCAGATCGCCACCCAGTACGTTGACCCGGACGGCCAGCCCTCCGGCGATATCGACTGGAACCCCAACGGCTCGGTCTGCGCCATCGAGGGCATCACCTCCCCCGACGGCCGGGTCCTGGGGAAGATGGGCCACAGCGAACGGCAGGGAGACAACCTGCTGAAAAACGTACCCGGCGAGAAGGATCAGGCCCTGTTCCTGAGCGGCGTGCGCTATTTTTCCTGAAGCGGCGTCCTTCCCTCATCGATCCGGCGTTCCGGGAGCCAGCCCCACGGCCCGGAAACATCACATGGGGGCCATGGCTTTCATGGCCCCCATGCGGTATTCCTGCGACGAAGAGCGCACTGTCCCCTACGCCGCGTATCCGGTTTTGTGCCCGCGGCGCAAAGCGTAATCAAGGAAAGGAAGCGGTTGTATGGCGTCCTCTTCCCCAACCCGGGTGGGTTATTTCGAGCGGCTACGGCTGCTGGCCATGCTGGGCGTGATCCTGATCCACGGCAGCGCCCTGTATCTGGAGGAGCTGGCCGCCGGCGGCCAAGCCCTGGGAGCCGCCTGGCATCTGGTGAACCTGCTGGATTCCTTCAGCCGGTTTTCGGTGCCGGTTTTCCTGATGATTACCGGGGCGCTGCTGCTGCCTAGAGAGGATTCTCTCTCCCTGTCCGTGATCGGCAGAAGGCGAATCCCCCGGGTGGCGGTGCCGCTGCTCTTCTGGTCAGCCGTATACATCCTGCTGCAAACGGCGATGGTGAAGGATTACCGGCCGCTGGAAGCGGTGAAAAATCTCCTTTCCACCCCGGCGGAGGATCATTTGTGGTACCTCTACGCCCTGATCGCCGTGTATCTGCTGCTGCCGCTGCTGCGGCTGCTGGTCAAGCACGCCCCCCGGCGGATCATCCTTTACACTCTCCTGCTGTGGGCGGTATTTTCCAGCCTGTGGCGGGCGGCCGCGGGCCTGCTGCCCGCGCTGCGGCTGCCCAGCTACGCCAATCTGGACATCCTTGGCGGATACGCCGGTTATGTGCTGTTGGGCCATGTGCTCCACACCGCCAAAAAGACGCCCTCCGCGGCGGTGAGCGGCGGGGTGTTTGCTGTCTGCGGCCTGTTCACCGCCGCGGCTACCTGGGGGATGACCCTCCGCGCCGGCGAGCTGAACGGTGTTTTTTATCAGTACTTCATGCCCAATGTGGCGGTGATGTCCGCCGCGGTCTTCCTGCTTCTGCGCCGTCTGGGAGAAAAGCGGCAGGAAGCCGGCCCCGCCGTGACCGCCCTTTCCTCCCTGAGCTTCGGCGTCTATCTGATCCATGAGGCCTTCATCCGCCTTTTTCATCTGGCTTTTTCCTCTCTGCCCCCTCTGGCGGCCCTGCCCCTGACCATTCTCACGACGGCGGCCGCCTCCCTGCTGTGCGCCCTTGTGCTCATCCGGCTGCCGGTTGTCCGTTTCCTGGCCATGGGAGAATCCGCCCGACAGAAATAGGCGTGGTAAAACCGGCGGCCGTCCCCCGTTTTTCTTCCCGCGCCCTATTTTCCACAGCCGGTATGAAACAAACGCCGCCTGTCCATCCTCTATTCTAAGGGGATGTTTTTCTCCCTGTTTACTTTTTTCGCCGTTTGTGGTATTTTAAACATATCTGTATGATTGATGATCTGCACGATACCGGTTAGAATATGGGACAAGGGAAGGGGTTTTCCGATGAAAAAACTGCTCGCTATATGGCTGAGCCTGGCGCTGCTGCTTTGCTGCACGCCCCTGGCTCTGGCGGAGCCTCAGATTGAAGTCGGCGCGGCCTACGACAGAACCTCCGGCCTGCTGACCCTGACCTGGGATGCCGCCGCTATGGAAGGATATAAGGTCGCCGGCGTGAAGGTGGACGGCGCAGAAATACCGGACGTAAAAGCAGAAGAAGAACGCGGCCAAGCCACGGCGACGGTTTCCGGCCTGGCCGCCGGGGAGCACAAGGCCGAAGTCCTCTTCTCTCTGGAGGGCGGCGGGGAAGCCTTGCCGGCGGCTGTTTCCTTCCGTGTCGCCTCGCTGGAGGAGGAGCTGGCCTCTCTTTTCAAGGAGGATACCTCCAAACGGCGGTATGATTCCAAGGCGGGAACCCTGACCGTCCATTGGAATCAAAGCGATATGCCGCAGGATGTGACGCTGACCGGTATTCGCATCGGCAACGCCAACTATGGGCTGAAAAGCCCCAGCGAAAACGGCGTAGCGGTGATCAACGGGCTGTCGGATTCCCTTATCCGGATAGGGGATACCGCTTTCTCCTTCGTGTTCCAGCTTCCGGACAGCAAAACCGCGGCCATCAGCGCCGAACCGCTCCATCGGGGCGGCACCCTGAAAACCGAGCTGGCTCTGACGGTGGTAAACGGCTATGTTCAAGCCACCCTGAAGGACGAATACGGCCGCCCGCTGGCCGGACACGATGTGTATATCAAGCTGGACAGCACCATCTACGGCCCGCAGAAAACTGGCCAGAACGGCGTGGTCCTGTTCGAGTATTTCCCCGTACCGGAGGACCGGAATCGGGTGATGTGCCTGACGGAGGGACACACAGACGGCGATATTATCTATGTCGCCACCGCCAAGGGCTTTTTGGATATCATCGTCCCGCCGCCCACCACCACCCCTACCACGGAAACCACCTCCAGCGGCGGCGGGACCACGCAGACCACCCTTCCCGCGGACACCACCACCCTTCCTCCCCTTTATACCACCACCCTCCCCACCGAGCTCCCCCATACCACCTACTCCCTGCTGGGCGGGGCGGGCACCACCGGGATGATCGGCAGTTTTATCGCAGTCAACGCCCGGTACGATGCCCGGGTGGTGAGCAATTTCCAATTGGCGAACAGCGATTTCGATTCCCGCGCCAGGCTGCTCCTCACCCCCGAAACCTACGCGCTTTTTGTGGGAGACAGCACCTCCGCTTTGATGCTGGCCGTGCGGAATTCCCCCTACGGCGTCACTGAGGATCAGGTGGGAGCCGCTATTTTGGGAATCTCCAAATACAGCACCTATGACACCGCTCATATTGGCGTGGTGACGGTGGATCTTTCGGTATTGCTGGCGGATTCCGCCGCCAACACCGAAACATTCCTGAATCCCGCCGACGGCAGTTATACCATCCATCTGCCGGTTCCCGCCTCCATGAGCGCCGTTCCGCTTTTCGCCGTGGCGGCGGTGGACGGATCCGGCCTCCACGATCTGACGGACGCCACTGTGCAGGACGGCTATATCAGCTTCACGGTGGACCGGATGGGCTCCTATGCCATCCTGGGCTTTGCCGAGGAGGGGCAAACCAAGCCGAAAAACGATATCCCCGTTCCTCTGCTGATCATCATCATTGTGGGTGTGCTGCTTCTGGTGGCGGCGGGCCTTCTCCTCTTCTTCTTTGTCCTCCGCCGGCCCCGTGACCCGGATGACGACCTGCCGCCGGACGACGATCTTTTCTCCGGCGACGATTGGCCCACAGGCGGCGGCCTGACCATGCTGACCGACGCCCCTTCCCCCGGCGATTTCTCGCCGGACGGGCAGCCGGGGGATGTTCCCGGCGACACTCTGCCGCTGGTTCCTCTGAGCGGCGACGGGCAGCCCGCCGTTCCGCTGAAGCCAACCGCCCCTTCCACCCCTGTGCAACCGGAGGAAAAGACGGGGAGGAACGCTCCGGTGGATGGGAACGACCGGGATATCTACAGTTCGGACAGCAAGCGTCCCTCCGCTCCCGCCGCCGATGTTTCCCTCGGCTCCTTTGAGGAGCCGCAAAGGCCGAAAAAGAAGAATCCCAGCGACTACGATATCGACCTGTAGGCACGGGACCGCCTTCGGAAAACCCGCGTCTGCCTCGTCAGCGCCCGTAACAGTCGGACAGCCGGCGTATCCTTTGGGATCCGCCGGCTGTCTTTTTTGAGGGGGTACACCACCGACCGAGCCGGCGGATAGGCCGCTATACGAATTTTGTACGAAGGCGGCAAAGGACGCCAGCCGCCGGCAGCCGTGTTCCGATACCGGTAGGGCCAACGTTTACCACAGGGCCGGCAGGGGGAGAGTATCCTTCTCCCTGTCAAAGGCTGCCGCAGGCATCCTCCCCCTTTACGCGGATGTCTTCAAGCCCCTCCGGGGCCGTCATTCCAGGATCTCCAGCAGTTGGTCGGCGGTCATGGAGGCCAGGAGCCCCTCCCCTTCCCGGACCACCGCGTCGGCCAGCTCCCGCTTGCTCTCCTGGAGACGCAGGATCTTCTCCTCCACCGTCCCGGCGGCGATGAGCTTGTAAACCTGCACGCTGTTCTTCTGCCCGATTCGATGGGCCCGGTCGGTGGCCTGATTCTGGGCGGAAACGTTCCACCAGGGATCGTAATGGATCACTACGTCCGCTCCGGTGAGGTTCAAGCCGGTCCCCCCGGCCTTGAGGGAAATCAGAAACACCTCCGTGGCGTCCCGGTTGAAGCTGTCCACCATGGCGGCCCGCTTCTCCTTAGGGGTGGAACCCTGAAGCAGATAATACCGCAGCCCCTCCGCCTCCAGCCGGCGGCGGATGATCTCCAGCATAGAGGTGAACTGGGAGAAAAGCAGCACCTTGTGCCCCGCCGCCGCGGCCTCGGACAGCAGCTCCATGCAGCTCTCCAGCTTGGCGCTCCCCCCTTGATAGTCCTCGTAGCACAGGGCTGGGTCGCAACAGATCTGCCGCAGCCGGGTCAGCACGGCGAGAACCGCCAGCTTGTTGCTTCCCAGAGAAGCCCCCTCCTGCCGCAGCCGCTGCCGGGCCTCCATGGCGTTGGCGGCGTAGAGCTTATGCTGCTCTTCCTCCATGCTCACGGTCAGCACCGTTTCCATCTTGGGCGGCAACTCTCCCAGCACGTCCCGCTTGAGCCGCCGCAGAATAAAGGGGGCGGTCATCCGTCCCAGTCGCTCCAGGGCCGCCCGGTCGCCGTTTTTCACAATGGGGCTTTCGAATCGCTCCCGGAACCGGCTGTAGGAATAGAGAAAACCGGGCATGAGAAAATCAAAAATGCTCCACAGCTCGCTGAGCCGGTTTTCAATGGGGGTGCCGGTGAGGGCGAACCGCTGGCTGCTCTGCACCGCCTTGACCGCCCGGGCGTTCTGGGTGTTCTGATTCTTGATATACTGCGCCTCGTCCAAAATATGGTATCGGAACAGCCGGCCCTTGTAATGCTCGATATCCCGCTTGAGCAGATCGTAGGAGGTGATGGCCACATCGTAGCCCACCGAGCGGCGGATGGCCTGGGCCCGCTGTTCCGCATCCCCCAGGATGGGCAGCACGATCAGCTCCGGGGCAAAGCGGCGGATCTCCGCCTCCCAGTTGAGAACCAGCGAGGCGGGACACACCACCAGGGAAGGGCGGTCGTTGCCCGACTGCCGGGCATCCAGCAGCAGGGAGATGATCTGCAGGGTTTTGCCCAGGCCCATATCGTCGGCCAGGATGCCGCCAAAGCCGTACTGCTCCATGGTTTTCAGCCAGCGGTGGCCGGTTTTCTGATAGTTGCGCAGCACCGGCTCCAGGCTCTGCGGCACCGGGAAATCGCTGTCCGCCACCGCCTTCATATTCTTGGCCAGCTCCTTGAACCGCCCATCCCGGCGGAACTGGATACCGTCGCTTTCCTGCAGGATCTTATCCAGATACATCGCCCGGTAGGGGGGCACGCTGGCCCGCCCCTCCTGCAGCTCCTTGTCGCTGAGCTCCAGGCCGTCCGCGATCTGGGCCAGGCCGGACAGGGCGGTACCCTCCAGCGCGAGGAACTGGCCGGAGCGCAGCCGGTGATATCGCCGGGACTGCCGATAGCTGGCCAGCACCCGGGTCAGCTCCTCCCGGTCCAGCCCCGCCACGTCGAAATCCAGATCCAGCAGCCCGCTGTCCAACCGCACCCCTACGGATACCGACGGCGGCGGCGACAGGCCGATCCGGGTGAAGCGGTCGGTGCAAAACACCGCCGCCGCCCGGCTGATCTCCTCCACCCCCTCGGTGATGAAGCGGTAAATCTGCTCATCGTCTCCCCGCAGGATCAAATGCCCCGCTCCCGGCTCGTAGCTGGGGAAATACCGCTCGATCACCAGCCGGGCCCGCAGCTCTCCCAGCCGGTCGGCGGCCAGGGCGTCGTCCCGGCCGTCCCGGTAGGGATCCCGCTTTTCCTCCCCATAACAGCAGAGCATCCGGGCGGTGATCAGGTTGGGCTCCGGCGCATCCAGATAAACCTCCACCTCCAGGTGCGCCGGGCCGTACTGCTCCAGCAGCTCCGTCTCTCCCTCCAGCTCCACATAGGGCCGGATAACAGGCAGCACCCCCGTACAAAAGGCGGCGATATCCCCATCCGCGATGAAGAGGCTTCCCTGCCCCGCCTGCAGCGCCGCCAGATATCCCTCCAGCGCCTCCGAGCCCTCCTCGCTGCAGCGGTAAAGGGTCTGTCCGCAGTGGATATACATCTGCCGCACCCCCGGGAGGCAGGTGCATTCCTCCCCCGCCGTCAGGGTGAAGCCGCCCCGGGCCTCGCTTCTGGCGACATGGGCGGTAAAAGGCGGATTCCCCTCCTCCAGCAGCAGCGGCGCTGTCCTCTGTCCCCGGCGCAGCAGCACCTCCCGGCCATTGTACAAGTCAAAAAAGCGATCCAGCGCCGCGGGGGGCAGGGGCAGCTCTCGTCCGATCCGGGGCATGGCGGCGGTATGGCCCGGCCCCCGCAGACCGGCGGCCGTCTCCTCAAACCGGCCCAGCAGGAAGCGGAGAAGGAGCCGGGATTCCTCGTCAAAGCTGCCGGGATGATGGAGGAACCGCAGTTGCTTGCCGTATTCCACCACCTCGTGCTTCTGCATATCGTTATAGAATTTTGTCAGATCCTTGATGACATAGGGCCGCGCACCGCCCACCAAAAAGGTCAGCTCCGCCTGCCTGTAGCCCCACTGGAGCACCGGCGTCAGCCTCACCTTTTCCGTTTCCACGGTGCTTTCCGCCACCATCCGCACCGCCTGGCCGGCCACATAGCGGTTGATCATCCGCCGGGCCGCCTCGTCGGAACGGGCCATCTCCTGCCGGTGCAGCAGCTCCCCCGCCGTCTCCATCCCCGCCACCATGTCGGCGTAATATTTGTGGACCATGGCGGCCACCACATGCTTGCAGGCCCCCTCCTCCTGCTTCGAGCCTTCGCAGTCGCAGGCATAATAATCCGCCCGCCCTTCCTCGTCGAAGCCGACCTCTACATGGAAGCAGCCGTCCCGGGAATCGTTTTCCACCTCTGCAGTGATAAACTCCGGATAAAACTCGCCGCTTTCCCGCTGGAAGCGGCGCACCTTGCCCGCGTTGTAGCATTCCACCCCTCGCAGGTAGGCGCGGCGGCCCGCCGCTTCCTCGCTGATTTTTTTCAGGGAAAACAAGGCCATGGAACACCGTTCCTTTCATTCCGTATCCTCTAAGTATACCGCAAATTCCGGCGTTAGTAAACGGGAACAGGGACGAAAAATAGAAAAAGAGGCTCCCCGGGCGCGGCGCAGGATGGGTTGCCCCCCCCGCCGCGTTCCCGCCGGCGGTTTCACGCGTTCCCCTTATGGTTCCCACTGCTTTGCCATATTGTTACAATTTCTTAACAAACAGCGTAGAATTCCGTATTATAGTAAGTATTAGCACTCGACCTAAAAGAGTGCTAATACTTACTACGACGAGGGATGACCTTCATGAAAACCAAGCAATTCAAGGCCGAATCCAAGCGGCTGCTGGATTTGATGATCAATTCCATTTACACCCACCGGGAGATCTTTTTGAGAGAGCTGATCTCCAACGCCAGCGACGCTATGGACAAGCTTTACTACAAGGCGCTGACCGAGCATCTGTCCGATATCAGCCGGGAGGACCTGGGGATCCAACTGACGCTGGACAAGGAGGCCCGCACCCTCACCATCTCGGACAACGGCATCGGCATGACCAAGGAGGAGCTGGAGAACAACCTGGGCGTCATCGCGAAAAGCGGCTCCTTCGCCTTCAAAAAGGATGCGGAGGCCAAGGAGGACGTGGACATCATCGGCCAGTTCGGCGTCGGCTTCTACTCTGCCTTTATGGTGAGCGACTGCGTCACGGTGGACAGCCGGGCCTACGGCGCGCAGGAAGCCTGGCGCTGGCAGTCCAAGGGCGCGGAGGGCTATACCATCGAGCCCTGCGACAAGGCGGAGCGGGGCACCACCATCCTGCTGCATATCAAGCCCTCCTCCGAGGAGGAGAACTACGACGAATTCCTGGAATCCTATCGTATCCAGGGCATTGTCAAAAAGTACAGCGATTATATCCGCTATCCCATCCGGATGGAGGTGGAGAAGAGCCGTCCCAAAGCGGACAACGACAAGGAATTCGAAACCTACACGGAAAACGAGACCCTCAACAGCATGGTCCCCCTCTGGCGGCGGAACAAAAGCGAGATCACACCGGAGGACTACAACCAGTTTTACAAGGAGAAGTTCTTCGACTTCGAGGATCCCGCCCGGGTGATCCACAGCAGCACCGAGGGGGCGGCCACCTATAACGCCCTGCTCTTCATCCCCTCCCGTACGCCCTACAACTATTACACCCGGGAATATGAAAAGGGGCTGCAGCTTTACGCCAGCGGCGTCCTAATCATGGACAAGTGCCCCGACCTGCTGCCCGATTATTTCAGCTTCGTCAGAGGACTGGTGGATTCCCAGGATCTCAGCCTGAACATCTCCCGGGAGCTGCTGCAGCATGACCGGCAGCTCAAGGTCATCGCCTCCCGTCTGGAAAAGAAGATCAAGAGCGAGCTGCTCTCCATGCTGGAAAACGACCGGGAGAAATACGAGGCTTTCTTCAAAAATTTCGGCCTCCAGCTCAAATTCGGCATTTATAACGACTACGGTCAGCACAAGGAGCTGCTCCAGGATCTGCTGCTTTTTGTTTCCTCCGCGGAGAAAAAGTACGTCACCCTGGCCGAGTACGTCGGCCGGATGAAGGAGGATCAGACGTGCATCTACTACGCCTGCGGGGAAACGGTGGACAAGATCGAGAGCCTGCCCCAGACCGAGGCGGTCAGGGATAAGGGGTATGAGATCCTTTATTTCACCGACGACGTGGACGAGTTCGCCATCCGGATGCTCCAAACCTTCCAGGAAAAAGAGTTTAAATCCGTTTCCAGCGGCGACCTGGATCTGGCCACGCCGGAGGAAAAGGAGGCTGAGGCCAAGCAGGCGGAGGAAAACAAAGATCTGTTCGCTTTCATGACCGAGGCGCTGGAGGGAAAGGTCAAGGCGGTTCGGCTCTCCAAGCGGCTGAAAACCCATCCCGTCTGCCT
>CAKTTT010000018.1 GCA_934615635.1 uncultured Eubacteriales bacterium
GCGCTCCGTAAAAATATACGGGGCCATTTTGGGGTTCCAGCGGCGGGTCTGGTGGCCGAAGTGGACGCCGGCCTCCAGCAGCTGCTTCATGGATACGACTGCCATAATGCAAAATCCTCCTTGGTTTTTCCTCCGCAGGTTCTGGAAGAACAGCAGATTTATCCCTCCATCCGCGGCAACCGCCGTCCGGCGGCACCGGCCGCGGCAAAGCACCTGCGTGCGTTTTGCCGAAATAGTATACCATAGGTTTGGCTTTGAAGCAAGGGAAAGGACGAATTTTTTTCATAGAAATCCCGGCTGGAGACATTTTCAGACAAATATACAACCGCGTCTTTCTCTCAATCCCTCTTCTTATGGAAAAAAGCTGTAAAACCGGCGCGTTCGCCGTCTTCCGCGGCTTTGTTCAACGCCCGTCAAGCCGCCTTCCGTAGGGAAAACCGCTGGCCTGTGTTGGGAGAAAAGCGCATCCGCTCTGCCAAAATTCCCGGATGAAGCCTCATCCCATAAAAAACGCCCGCGGGCCCTTACATGGCCCGCGGGTGGTTTTATCTTCCCCCAAACATCCCGTTCATGATGCTGGTGCCTTTCCGCCTGGCGACGCATTGCTCCGGCGGCGTGGGATGGTTCACCAGGATGGTCTGCTCACCGATGACCTCTATCTCCTTCCAGCCGATCACCAGATCCTCTTCATGCCCCATAAATCCCATACATTTGGGACGGCCGTGGATCACAATCGCCACCAACTGGGCGGTACAGGTGTCCACCTCCACATCGTCCACGCAGCCCAGCCGGGTGCCGTCACAGACGTTGATGACTTCCTTGTCGTGCATATCCGTAATTCTGCAAAGCATCGCTATCCATCCTTTCCCTTTTTCATCTTCGCCTCTATGGATAGATATGCGTGCGGGAAGAGGATTATGCCCATCGTTTTGCCCCGCCGCAGCCGTCCCCCGCCGGCCGGACCGCGGCAAAAAAGGCGTGGACCTCCCACGCCTTTTGCTTATAAGAGGAGGTCGCCGAAGGAGGCGCCGCTCGCTTCCCGCAGCCTCTCCGGCGACAGCTCCATCTGCCAGCCGATCCTCCCCGCGCTGACAACAATGGTTTCCCATTCCCGCGCGTGGGAATCGATCACGGTGGGATAGGCCTTTTTCATCCCCAAGGGGCTGCAGCCGCCCCGGATATAGCCGGTGGTTTTCAGCAGCTCCTTCACGGGAAGCATCTCCACCGCCTTCTCCCCCACCGCTCGGGCGGCTTTTTTGAGATCCAGCTCCGCCGCCGCGGGAATGACGAAAACATAACAGCCGTTCTTCCCTTTTGTCACCAGGGTTTTGAACACCTGCTCGGGCGGACGGCCGATTTTTCCGGCCACGGTGACGCCGTCCACCGCCTGCGCCGCCTCATAGGTATGCACCGTGTAGGGGATTTTCCCCTTTTCCAACAGCCGCATCGCATTGGTTTTATTCTCCGCCATCCGGCGCGCCTCCCGTCCGCAACTTCCCATCGTCATTCGGCCGCTTCCTTCGCCCTTCCCTCACAGCTCCTCCGGGCCGTGCGGGCAGGGACGGCAGAGGAATACCTCCTCCGTCTCCTGGCGGAGCGCCTCCGCGCACCGCCGGGCCGTTTCCCTCTCCTGGAACAGGCCGTAAACGGCGGAGCCGCTCCCGCTCATCAGGCATCCCAGCGTCCGATGCTCCCGCATGATCCGCCGGATAGCGTCTGTTTCCGGCAGCGGGATCGCTTCCTCAAACACGTTACACAGTTCCCGGCCGATCGTCTCCAAATCCCCCGCGCACACCGCATCCGCGACCACCGAGGTGTGGGGACGGCGGCGCAGCTCCGTTGAATCCAAGCGGCGGTAAGCCTCCGCCGTAGAGACGCCGCAGGCCGGCTTGGCCACCGCCAGCCAGCAATCCGGCATGGAGGGGAGCGGACTGACGATGGCGCCGGTGCCGGTGCACAGCGCGGCCCCTCCTGTCAGGCAGAAGGGCACGTCCGCCCCTACCCGCTCCCCCGCCTCGGCCAAAATCGACCCTTCCAGCCTGCTGTCGGTGAGCAGATTCAGCGCCGTCAGCACCCCCGCGGCATCGGCGCTCCCGCCGGCCAATCCCGCCTGCAGGGGGATCCGCTTGCGTATCCGAATCTCCACCCCCTCCGGCGGCAGGCCGGCGATCTCAAAGAAAGCCTGGGCGGCGCGCCAGGCGGTGTTGCTCTCATCGTCCGGCACCCGCTCGTCGTCGGTTTCCAGCCGGATTCCCGGCTCCCTGGTTCGCCGGACCGTGACGATGTCAAAAAGATCCACCGCCTGCATCACCGATTCGATCAGGTGATAGCCATCGTCCCGGCGGCCGACCGCATCCAGGGTCAGGTTGATCTTGGCCGGCGCCCTCACCGTTACTTCCACTTCAGCGTCCGTCCTTTCCGCCCCCGTGCTCCGCCAGGAAAGCCTCCATCCGGCCCATGGCCTCGGTGATATGCTGGATGGAATAGCAGTAGGAAATGCGTACAAAGCCCTCTCCGCATTCCCCGAAGGCGGTGCCGGGCACCACCGCCACGTGCTTCTCCCGCAGCAGCCTCTCGCAGAAGGTTTCCGAGTCCATGCCGGTAACGGCGATGGAGGGAAACACATAAAAAGCCCCCTCCGGCTCGAAGCAGGTCAGTCCCATGGCGTTAAGCCTGTCCACGATGTAGCGGCGGCGCAGATCGTATTCCGAGCGCATCCGCTCCACATCCTCCTCCCCGTTGTCCATGGCCTCGATCCCCGCATACTGGGCGGTGATGGGAGCACACATGATGGCGAATTGGTGGAGCTTGATGATGTTCTTCATCACCGGCGCGGGACCGCAGGCATAGCCCAGCCGCCAGCCGGTCATGGCAAAGGCCTTGGAAAAGCCATTGACCAGGATAGTCCGCTCCTGCATCCCCGGCAGGGAGGCGATGCTCACGTGCCGCTCCCCGCCGTAGGTCAGCTCCCCGTAGATTTCATCGGACAGCACCATGACGTCGGTGTCCCGCAGCACGGCGGCCACCGCCTCCAAATGCTGCCGGCGCATGACGCCGCCGGTGGGATTGTTGGGGAAGGGCAGAATCAGCAGCTTGGTCCGGGGGGTGACGGCGGCCCGCAACGCCTCCGGCGTCAGACGGAAGCCGTCCTCCGCCCTGGTCACCACCGGCACCGGCGTCGCCCCGGCCATGCGGGTCAACGGCTCGTAGCACACAAAGCTGGGCTGGGGGATCAGCACCTCGTCCCCCGGCTCGGCCAGCGCCCGGATCGCCAGATCGATGGCTTCGCTGCCCCCCACCGTCACCAGGATTTCTCCCGCAGGGTCGTAGCGGACGCCCGCGTGGCGCTCCACATACCGGCCGATGGATTCCCGCAGCTTCAGCAGCCCCGCGTTGGGGCCGTAGACGGTTTTGCGGGTCTCCAGGGTCATGATCCCCTCTTGGCGGATATGCCAGGGGGTGGAAAAATCCGGCTCGCCCACCGAAAGGGAGATGACCTCCTCCATTTCCGAGGCGATGTCGAAAAACTTCCGTATACCGGACGGCTTCAGCTCCTGCAGCGTCCGGTTCATCAAGGCTTCGTAATTCATGGGATCACATGACGCCCCTTTCGTCCTTTTCCAGCCCCAGGAACATCACGCCCTTTTCCTTATAGCGGCGCAGCACGAAATGGGTGGCGGTGGAAATCACCGAATCCAGGGTGGAGAGCCGCTTGGCCACGAACATCGCCACCTCCTGAAAGGTGCGGCCGTTGACCACCACCGACAGGTCGTAGCCCCCGCTCATCAGGTACACGCTCTCCACCTCCTCGAACCGCATGACCGTCTCGGCAATGCCCTCGAAGCCCAGATCCCGCTTGGGGGTGACCCGCAGCTCGATAATGGCGGTAACGTATTCCCGGTCGGTCTTATCCCAGTCGATCAGGGCCTTATAGGCACGGATAACGCCTTCCCGTTCCCATGCGGCGATCTGCGCCGCCACCTCCGCCTCCGTCTTGTCCAGCATGACCGCCAGTTGGGCGTTGGTCAGACGCGCGTCGGTATCCAACAGTTTGAGCAGCTTATCCATGTCTCTTCCTCCTTAAATTCACAAACCTTTGCCTATCGGAATCTTCAGTATAGCAGATTCCGCCCCTTCTTACAACTCGATGGCGCACATTTCCGCCCTTCCGTCGAAATAAACCGCCGTATACCGGAAGCCCGCCTCCCTGGCGATGAGCAGCCCGTCCCTGATGTGAGCGCCCACATCCTCCGGCCGGTGGGCGTCCGCCCCCACGGTGATCTTCTCCCCGCCCAGCTCGCGGAACCGGCGCACCAGGGGCAGATCGGGGTGGGCGCTGTTCACCAGGGGATTGCGCAGCCCCGACACATTGATTTCCAGCGCGATATCCCTGTCCCGCAGCGCGCGGAACACCGCGTCGATCCTGTCCTGCCACCGGCTGTAGTCGGCGGGCCGCTTTTCAGCCGGAATATAGCGGAAGGGGTAGGTGAGATGGGCCAGGGAATGAAACCGGCCCCATTTCACCAGCTCCAGGGTGGCGTCGAAATACCGGTCCATGGCTTCCCCCACGTCCACATGGGTATAATCGTAGAAATAGTAATCCACCTCGTCCCCCAGCTTGTGCTGGGAGCCCAAAACGAAATCGTAGGGATGGGCGGCCAGCACCCGCTCGGCGGCGGCCAGATCATACAAGGGCTGCCCCAGCTCCACCCCCCTGGCCACCCGCAGCCTGCCCGCATATGCGGGGATGGTTTCCTCCATCATCCTCCAGGATTCCTCCGCGGCCAGATCGTATCCCAGCTCCCGGAATCCCGTCATCTCCACGTGATCCGTCACCGCCACCACCTGGAATCCGCCGCTCACCGCCGCATCGAACATCGCGGCGATGGGAGCGTCGGAGTCCTCCGACGCGGCCGTATGCATATGAAAATCCGCCCAGATCATCGCTCCACGCCCTTCCCGCTCCCGGCCGGCGGACAGCCGCCGGGGTTCTGCTTTGATCATACCATTCCCATCCCTTTTTTTACAGCGTTTCGGGAAAATTTTACGTGACAAGGTTTCCGGTTTCCTGTATGATGATTTTAGACAGAAAGCCCAAGGTCGCAAAGGATATCGAGAGAAAGGGAAGGAACGGATATGCGGATACGCTCTTTCATAGCCTGCCTGCTGGCTGTCGTGTTGCTGCTGGCCGGCTGCCAGGCCAGAACCCCGGCCGGCGGGGGGGAGAATTCCCTGCCGGGCGCCACCCGATCGGAAGCCCTCACCGCCCCCGCTGGGTCCGCCGCATCGCAGCCCGGCGTCACCGCTCCTTCCCACAACCCGGAGACCACGCGGCCGCCCACAGCCTCTCCCTCTCAGTCCAGCTCTTCCGCCGCCCCCACCGCTCCCGTCGTCACTTATGAGGGGGTGCCGGACAAGCCGCCCGCCGCCTCCGCCACTGTGGGGAAAACCGAGCCCACTCCCAGCCCGTCCGCCCCGACGCCATCGGCGCCGGGCCTCACCCCGCTGACCCCTGCGCAGTATTACGGCCGCCGTCTGCTGGAAAAGGACGGGGACAGCCGCCTGCTGGAGGCCTATCAGCGCATGACCGCCTGCTGCGCCGCCTATCGGGAAAGCGCCGACCTCACCGATCTGGGCCTGACGCTGGAGGAAGCCAACCGCGTCTTTCTCTACTTTCTGGACGATTACCCCCAGTATTTCTGGCTGGACAATCAGTGCACCTTCCAGTATTTCCTCCAGTCCAAAAAGGTGATCACTTTTGAACCCCGGTATACCATCGCCGGCGCGGCGGCCATCGATAAGGCCAAAGCCGCGGTGGAGGCGCAGGCCGCCATCCTGCTGGAGGGCCTGCACGACGGCATGGACGAATTTGAGCGGGAGCGGCTCATTCACGACCGGCTGATCCGGTGGGTGGAATACGACGTCTCCCAATCCAAGCCGCACATCCACACCCTCTACGGCGCCCTGGCGAACCGCGAGGCGGTGTGCGACGGCTATGCCCGGGCCTTTCAGTATCTGATGGGCCAGGCCGGACTGCAGTGCCTGCTGGTCCGGGGAAACGCGGGCGGAGAGGGCCACGCCTGGAATGTGGCGCGGATCAACGGCGCCTATTATCAGGTGGATGTGACCTGGGACGATCCGGTGGGGATGGACGATCCTGATTATGTCTATTACGGCTATCTCAACCTGACCGACGCCGACATGACCCGGGACCATACCCCGGAGACGGAGATCCCCCTGCCCGTCTGCGCCGCCACGGCGGACAACTACTTCCTGCGGGGCGGATACACCGCCTCCGCGCTGGAAGCGGGACAATTCGGCGACGCGGTGGCCAGGCAGGTAAACGACGGGGCCCGGGGCTGGTATCAGATTCTCTACACCGGCGCCGCCCTCTCCGAAGAGCGGCTGGCCGATTTCCTCAACGGGAACGCCGAGGCCATCCGCAGCCGCGCCAGCAAGGGGATCGCCGGCGGACGGCTGCCCGCCCTGAGCCGTTACGCTCTCAATGACAATATTATCCAATTGCTGTTTGAATGATTCCGGCAATATTCCCAGGACAAGCCGTCAGGCCGCCGGGATTTTGTGCGCAATGGGAAAGCTGCCGATTGCCGGCGGGGATGGCTTTCCATTTGTTCCGGATTGTGCTAAAATAAAGGAAAACCGGCCCGCCAGGGCGGGGATTACAGAACGGAGGACATCCCATGCGTGCAGTTATTACCGTTATCGGCAAGGATATGGTGGGCATTCTGGCCAAGGTTTCCACCCGCTGCGCCGAACATCAGATCAACGTCCTGGAGGTCACCCAGTCCATCCTGCAGGATATGTTCGCCATGATCATGATGGTGGACATTTCCAAAAGCGACATCCCCTTCACCGCTTTCGCGGATCAACTGACGGCGGACGGGGAGAAGATGGGCCTCACCATCCACGCCGTCCACGAGGATATCTTCAACGCCATGCACAGGATATAAATTATCAAGTCTAAAGGGCCGGGTTCCGCCGGCCGGAAAGGCAGATTCTGTATGCTGAACGCCCACGATATACTGGAAACCATCACCATGATCCAGGAGGAAAACCTGGATATCCGCACCATCACCATGGGGATCTCCCTGCTGGACTGCTGCGACAGCGATCTGGACAGGACCTGCCAGCGGGTGTATGACAAGATCACCCGCCAGGCCAAGGATCTGGTGAAGACCGGCGAGCAGATCGAGAAGGAATACGGGATTCCCATCATCAACAAGCGGATTTCCGTCACCCCCATCGCCATGATCGCCGCCGCCTGCGACCGGAAGGAGCCGGTGCGGCTGGCGCAGACCCTGGAGCGCGCCGCCCAAACCTGCGGCGTCAACTTCATCGGGGGCTATTCCGCCCTGGTGCAGAAGGGCTTTTCCGCCGGCTGCCGGGAGCTGATCGACAGCATCCCCGAGGCGCTGGCGGTGACGGAGCACGTCTGCTCCTCGGTGAACGTGGGCTCCACCAAGGCGGGCATCAACATGGATGCCGTCGCCCTGATGGGCAGGATCGTCCGCGAAGCCGCGGAGCGCACCGCCGACCGGGACTGCATAGGCCCCGCCAAGCTGGTGGTGTTCTGCAACGCACCGGAAGACAACCCCTTCATGGCCGGCGCCTTCCACGGCGCGGGGGAGCCGGACTGCGTCGTCAACGTGGGCGTCTCCGGCCCCGGCGTGGTTCGCGCCGCCCTGGCTAAAGCCGGCGAATGCGATCTGACCCAGGTGGCGGACATCATCAAAAAAACCGCCTTTAAAATCACCCGCATGGGCCAGCTTGTGGCGAAGGAAGCCTCCCGGCGGCTGAACGTGCCCTTCGGCATTGTGGACCTTTCTCTGGCGCCCACGCCGGCGGTGGGGGATTCGGTGGCCCATATTTTGGAAGAGATGGGCCTGGAGTGCTGCGGCGCCCACGGCACCACCGCCGCCCTCGCCCTGCTCAACGACGCGGTGAAAAAGGGCGGCGTGATGGCCTCCTCCCATGTGGGCGGTCTCTCCGGCGCTTTCATCCCTGTGACCGAGGACGCGGGCATGATCGACGCGGCCCGCTCCGGCTGCCTGCGGATCGAGAAGCTGGAGGCCATGACCGCCGTCTGCTCCGTCGGGCTGGATATGATCAACATTCCCGGGGACACCCCGGCCGAGGTCATCTCCGCCATTATCGCGGACGAGGCCGCCATCGGCATGGTGAACTCCAAGACCACCGCCGTACGGGTGATTCCCGCCATCGGCAAGCAGGTGGGAGAGGAGCTGTCCTTCGGCGGACTGCTGGGCGGCGGCCCCGTCATGCCTCTCAACGAGTATTCTCCCGCCCGTTTCATCGCCCGGGGCGGACGGATTCCCGCTCCCATGCAGAGTCTGAAAAATTGACAAAAGCGGCTCGCTCTTACTGCCAACATTCCACAAAATACACATTGTAATTCCCTTTGTCAAGGTATATACTCTGAATTGACCTGTTTATATGGATTCCGCGCCCGCTCTGTACGGACGGCGCGGTTTCCTTGCATCATAATGGGAATACTACCAACCAGGGCCGCCGGCAAAACAAGCCGAAGGGGGCCCGGGATAACGGTCCAAGCGGACGGAAAGGCGGGTCGGCAGCTATGGAAGCCATGATCAAACGCATTATTGATATGGATAAAAAGGCGCGGGAAATCACCGAGGATGCGCAGAAGGAAAAGCTGGATTCCGAAAAGGAAATTGCGGAAAACGCCCGGAAGATGCGGGAGAATTACCTGGAAAAGGCCCGCAACCGCATTCAGCTTAACGCGGAAACCGAGCGCGCCGCCGCGGAACAGAACTGGCAGCGGACGGACGCCCATTACGCTGAACAGCTTCGCAGGCTGGAGGAGGTTTTCGCCTCCCGCCGGGGAGAGCTGACCGACGCCATCGTCCGCAACGTGTTGGCCGGGGAGGGCTGACGCTCCGGCATTTATTTCTGAAAGAAAGGCGGGTGAGCCGCTGTGCCCCAATCCTCCTCCAACGTGATTCTCGCCAAAACCCGCGCGATGTACGGCAACTGCCTCAAGGCGCAGAATTTCGCCGATCTGCTTGCCTGTCACAGCGTGGGGGAAATCGCCGCTTATCTCAAGCAAAACACCTCCTACGCCACGGTGCTGCAGGATATCAACGAGTCCACCATCCACCGCGGCCATCTGGAGTCGCTGCTGCGGCGCAAGCTGTTCAACGACTACGCCTCTCTGAGCCGGTACGATTTCACCGTGGGCGCCCATGTGTCCGATTACCTGATCCAGCAGGGGGAGATCCAGCAGATTGAACGCTGTCTGCGGCTGATGAGCGCGGGACGGGCGGACGAGATCATTTTTTCCATCCCTCTGTTTTTCGCCAGCCGCTTCCGTTTCGATTATAGGAAAATGAGCCGCGCCAAAACGTACGATGAGCTGCTGGAGTCCCTGGAGGGCACCCCTTATCACAAAATCCTGTCGCTGTACCGGCCGGAGGAAAACGGCCGGATCCGGCTGACCGAAATCGAAAACGCTCTGTACCGCCGGCTGGTGGAAACCCTTTACGCCATCATCGACGGGACCAAGGGGGAGCTTCACAAGCAACTGATCAGTCTGTGCGGCTCCCAGGTGGAGGCCCAGAACGTCAGCCGGATCATCCGGATGAAAGCCTATTTCGGCGCCTCCCCCGACGTTATCCGCGCCAACCTACTGCCCTGGGGGCGCAGCATCCCCCGGCGGGTGATGGACGATATGCTGGAGGCGGGAAGCCCCCAGGAGGTGCTGGATATCTACTACGCCACCACTGCGGGACGCCAGATTCCGGAGGAGCAGCGCGCTTTCTCCCACGATCTGTATCATCGCGCTCCCTATTTCAACGCGCGGCATTACATCCATTTTTCCTCCTACGCCATGGTGGTCATGATCTCCTATGTCATCATCACCGAGGTGGAGCTGGACGATATCATCAATATCATCGAAGGCGTCCGTTACGGCCTGACGCCCGAGGAGATCAAGCCCATGCTTGTACTCGTCGAACATTGAGGAGGTGATCCCTGTGGCTGTTGCTAAAATGAAGCTGGTGAGCGTCATCGGCCATATGACCAGTCTCGACCGGGTGGTGCAAACCTGTGGAGACAGCGGCGTTTTTCAGCCGGACGATGCCATGACCTTTTTCTCCGATACCTCCGGCTTCACATCCGTGAAGGAGGAAAATCCCTACAGCGATCCTCTCGCCCGCCTGGAGGCCGCCGTCTCCCGGCTGGAGGGCTCTCTGCGCGCCACCGATCTGCCCGCCGAACTGGAGGACAAGAAGCTGATCGCTTATGTGGACCGCTTTGCCGGCGAGGCGGGCGAGCTGGCCCAGCAGCGCAGCGATTATGCCACCCAGGTGGAATCCCTTGATCGGGATATCGAGCAGTTCCAGCACCTGAAGGGGCTGGACATCGACCTGGAAAGCATCCTGAACTGCAAAACCATCAAGGTCCGGTTCGGCCGCCTGCCCCGGGAGAGCTTTGAGAAGCTTCGTTCCTACAACGACAACCCCTACGTGCTCTTCTTCCCCGGGGCCAGCGACAATGAATATTATTGGGGCGTCTACTTCACCCCGCTGGATTTCGCCGCGGATGTGGACCGGATCTTTTCCAGCCTGTATTTCGAGCGGATGCGCGTCCCCAACGCCCACGGCACACCGGAGGAGATCGTCGCCCATCTGGAGCAGGAGCGGCGGGAGGCACAGGATAAGCTGGAGGTGGTCCGGCAGCGGATGGCGGCCCTTTGGGAAAGAGAAGCGCCGATGTGTATGCAGGTCTACGCCCGGCTGCGGCAGAAAAACTATTATTTCAGCATACGCAAATACGCCGCCCGCTACAACGACAAATTCATTCTCACCGGCTGGATTCCCCGGCAGGAGGAAAAAGGCTTCCGCGCCGCACTAGACCGGATCGACGGGATCGAATATTCCTTCGAGCGGCCGGATCAGGACAGCCACCACGTTCCGCCGGTGACTCTGCGGAACTTCCGGCTGTTCAAGCCCTTCGAATTCTTTGTGGATATGTACGGCCTGCCCCGCTACAGCGAGGTGGATCCCACCCCCTTCGTCGCCGTCACCTATATCATCCTGTTCGGCATCATGTTCGCCGACGTGGGGCAGGGATTGGTGGTCGCCCTCATCGGCTGGCTGCTGTGGCGGTTTAAGCGGATGGCGGTGGGGCGCGTGCTGGTTCCCTGCGGCTTCTCCTCCGCGGTGTTCGGCTGCGTATTCGGCTCGGTTTTCGGCTTCGAGCATGTACTAGATCCGCTCTATCACGCCCTGTTCGGGCTGGAGGAAAAGCCCATCGAGGTGATGCAATCCAGCACCACCATCATGATTCTGGGCTGCTCGGTGGCCATCGGCGTGGTGATCATCGCTATTTCCATGATGCTCAACATCTATGTCTGCCTGCGGCAGAAGGATTATGAAAACGGCCTTTTCGGCCCCAACGGCGTGGCGGGACTGGTGTTCTATCTCTCCGTCGTTCTGGGCCTAGTCTGCCAGCTTCTGCTCAGCCTGCCGGTGATGAACGCCGCCTATATCCTCCTCCTTCTGGTTCTGCCGCTGCTTCTGATGTTCCTGCGGGAGCCGCTGGGCAAGCTGCTGGCCCGCGATCCCGATTGGAAGCCGGAACGGATGGGGGAATTCATCATCCAAAACTTTTTCGAGCTGTTTGAGCAGCTCCTCTCCTACCTGTCCAACACCATGTCCTTCCTGCGAGTGGCGGCCTTTGTGCTGGTCCACGCGGGAATGATGATGGCGGTATTCGCCATCGGCGGCATGTTCCAGACCGTGGGCTATACGGTGGCGGTTATCGTGGGCAACGCCCTGGTGATGGGGATGGAATGCGTGCTGGTGGTCATCCAGATCATGCGTCTGGAATTTTACGAGATGTTCAGCCGGTATTACAACGGCGACGGCAAGCCCTTCCGGCCCCTCGCCCTCAATCCGGAAAAGAAGCCGTGATTTCTCTCGGTCCTCAGGCCGTCCTTCGGCGGCGTTAGCCATATAGCGACACATATTAGGAGGTAATCGTATGAATCCCATCATTTTTCTGACGCCCGTCGCGTTGCTGATCCTGTCCGTCGTCCTGTCTGTCATCCTGGTGAAAAAGGGCGTGAAGGTCAAAAGGGCGCTGGCCGTCCACTTCCTCAGCCTGATCATCATCGTGGCCTTAAGCCTGGTACTGCCCATGGCGGCCTCCGCCGCCGGCGAACCGGATGGCGCGCCCGCCGCCTCCGACACCGTCGCCCCCGCCGCCGACGCCAATGACGGAATGAAATACATCGGCGCCGCCCTGGCCGTGGGCCTGGCGGGCATCGGCGGCGGTATCGCCGTCGCCGCGGGATCCTCCGCCGCCATCGGCGCCACCGCCGAGGATCCCAAGAACTTTGGTAAATCCATCGTCTTCGTGGCCCTGGGCGAGGGCTTCGGCCTCTACGGCCTGCTGGTGGCCTTCCTGATTCTGTTTGTCTGACGGCCGATCCTGCAGGCAAACAAACGTCTCTTAAAAGTTTTCACAGGAAAGGGGATGACGCGGATGCGCTTTTTCGTGATCAGCGATAATGTGGACACCCAGGTGGGTATGCGGCTGGCGGGAATAGAGGGCGTGGTGGTCCATGAGCCGGAAGAGGTCAACAGGGCCCTGACCACCGCCATGGAGCAGGAGGATATCGCCGTCATCCTGATGACGGAGCACCTGGTGACCCTGTGCGGTCCTCTGGTGGATGAGCTCAAGCTCAACCGCTCCCGCCCCCTGATTGTGGAAATTCCCGACCGGCACGGCAACGGCCGCGCCAAGGACAGCATCACCCGGTATGTCCGGGAAGCCATCGGCATCAAGATTTAACCCGGAAAGGGGTGGTTCCCACCATGACGAACAGCGATGAAAAAATCAGCAAATTCGTACAGGCGATTACCGCATACGCGGAGGAGCAGCGGCAGAAAATCCACCAGGAGGTGGAGGATTTCAAGGCCGAACGGCTGAAGCAGGCGGAAAAGGAGGTCCTGGTGGACGCCTACCGCCTGATCCAGAAGGAACAGACGGAGCTGCGCAGCAGCATGAGCCGGGAGATGTCCCTGCGGGAAATGGCCGCTCGGCAGAAGCTGCTGGCCCGCCGCCGGGAAATGACCGAGGCCATCTTCGCCGACGCCCGGCAGAAGCTGGAGGATTACACTAGGACCACCGATTACGCGGAAGACCTGCGCCGTTCTCTGCAGGAAATGGCCGCCCTTCTTCCGGCGGAGGGGACCGTATATTCCCTTTCCCCGGCGGACGCCGACAAAATGCCGGCTTTGGAGGCCGTCTGTCCTGCGGGCAGCCGTATCCGGACCGCCGAGGATATCCGACTGGGAGGACTGCGGGGGGAAAACGCCGCCGCGGGCATCATCACCGACGACACGCTGGACACCCGGCTCGAGCTCCAGCGGGAATGGTTCACCAGACATTCCGGCCTGACGGTGGAATAATTCCCCCGCTATCTTTTTTCTGAAAGGCGTGAAAACGGATGAACAACGGCATATACGGCATAAACGGCCCGGTGGTCACCGTCTTGGGCAACACCGGCCTCTCCATGATGGAAATGGTCCTGGTAGGCGAGGAAAAGCTGGTGGGCGAGGTCATCGGCATCAACGACAGGGCCACCACCATCCAGGTATACGAAAACACCACCGGCCTGCGCAGCGGCGAGCCGGTATATGCCACCGGCGGCCCCCTGTGCGCCCTGCTGGGTCCCGGCATTCTGGACAATATATTCGACGGCATCGAGCGCCCGCTGAAAGCCATCGAGGAGAAATCCGGCGATTTCATCAGCCGGGGCGTCACCGTATCCTCTCTGGACGAGGACCGGGAATGGGAGGTGACGGTCACCGTCAAGGCCGGCGACCGTCTGATGCCGGGCGAAATCTACGCCACCTGCCCGGAAACCCCCATCATCACCCACCGCTGCATGGTCCCTCACGGCATGGGCGGCGTGGTCATGGAGGCAAAGCCCAACGGCAGATACAAGATCCGGGACACGGTGGTGACCCTGCGGGACGATACCGGACGGCTCCATGAGCTCTCCCTCTGCCAGGAATGGCCCATCCGCACCCCCCGGCCGGTCAACAGACGGCTGTATGCCGACGCCCCCCTCATCACCGGGCAGCGGGTCATCGACACCCTCTTCCCCGTGGCCAAGGGCGGCACCGCCGCCATCCCCGGCGGCTTCGGCACCGGCAAGACCATGACCCAGCATCAGCTTGCCAAATGGTGCGACGCCGACATCATCGTCTACGTAGGCTGCGGCGAGCGCGGGAACGAAATGTCCCAGGTGCTGGAGGAGTTCTCCAGCCTGATCGACCCCAAATCCGGCCGGCCGATGACCGACCGCACGGTGCTGATCGCCAACACCTCCGATATGCCGGTGGCCGCCCGGGAAGCGTCCATCTATACCGGCATCACCCTGGCTGAATATTACCGGGACATGGGCTACCACGTGGCGATCATGGCGGATTCCACCTCCCGGTGGGCGGAGGCGCTGCGGGAAATCTCCGGCCGGCTGGAGGAGATGCCCGCCGAAGAGGGCTTCCCCGCCTATCTCCCCTCCCGGCTGTCCGAATTCTACGAGCGGGCGGGCATGGCGGAAACCTTCAGCGGCAACAAGGGCAGCGTCACCATCATCGGCGCCGTGTCCCCCCAGGGCAGCGACTTCTCCGAACCGGTGACCCAGAACACCAAGCGTTTCACCCGCTGCTTTTGGGCGCTGGATAAAAATCTGGCCTACGCCCGGCACTATCCCGCCATCAACTGGACCTCCAGCTACAGCGAATATCTGGGCGATCTGGCCGCCTGGTACAATAAAAATGTGGGCGACGACTTCATCGAATGCCGCAACCAACTGGCGCAGATCCTCCAGGAGGAAAGCAAGCTGATGGAAATCGTCAAGCTCATCGGCGCCGACGTGCTGCCCGACGACCAGAAGCTGGTCATCGAGGCCGCCCGGGTGATCCGAGTGGGCTTCCTGCAGCAAAACGCCTATCACAAGGACGACACCTATGTGCCGCTGGATAAACAGCTTCAGATGATGCGGGTGATCTTGTACTTGTACAAGCGGGCGCAAGCCCTGGTGGCCGCCTCCGTTCCCCTCTCCCGCATCCTGTCCCTGCAGCTCTTCGACAAGGTGAGCCGTATCAAATACGACGTCCCCAACGATCATCCGGAGCAGTTCGACGCCTATTACCGGGAGATCGACGAGGGCCTGCGCACCCTCGCTCAGTGACGGCCTTCGATGGAAGCCGAAAGCCACGGCGGCCCGTGGGAGGCGGGGCCCACAATCCCTGCCAAGCGGCCGCGCAAAGGCGATATCCCGCGCTGAAAGGATATGGAGCATATGATTATTGAATATGTGGGCGTGAAAGAGATCAACGGCTCGCTGATCGCTATCGACGGGATCAAAAACGCCAGCTTTGAGGAAATGGTCACCATCCGGCTGGCGAACGGCAGCGAGCGTACCGGCCGTATCGTCCAGATGGAGGGGGAGCGGGCGGTCATCCAGGTGTTCGAGGGCACCCATGGCATCGCCCTGGACAATACCCGCACCCGCCTGCAGGGGCACCCCATGGAAATGCCCCTGTCTCCCGAACTGCTGGGCCGCATCTTCGATGGCGCCGGACGACCGGTGGACGGCCTGGGCGACATCTTCCCCGTCACCCAGCGGGATATCAACGGCACCGCCATCAATCCGGTGTCCCGGATCTATCCCCGCAACTACATCGCCACCGGCATCTCCTCCATCGACTGCCTGATGACCCTGATCCGGGGGCAGAAGCTGCCGATTTTCTCCGGCTCGGGCATGAAGCACAACGAACTGGCCGCCCAAATCGTCCGGCAGGCTAAAATCGCCGACGAGGAGGGGGCGGAATTCGCCATTGTTTTCGCCGCCATGGGGGTCACCAACGACGTGGCCGACTTCTTCCGCCGCAGCTTTGAGGAAAGCGGCGTGCTGGGCCGGGTGGCCATGTTCCTCAACCTCTCCAACGATCCCATTATCGAACGGATCCTCACCCCCCGCTGCGCCCTGACCGCCGCGGAATACTTGGCCTTCGATCTGAATATGCATATCCTGGTGGTGATGACCGATATGACCTCCTATGCGGAGGCTTGCCGGGAATTCTCCTCCTCCAAGGGTGAGATCCCCGGCCGGAAGGGCTATCCCGGTTATCTGTATTCCGATCTGGCCTCTCTGTACGAGCGGGCGGGCATGATCAAGGGCAGCAGCGGCTCGGTCACCCAAATTCCCATCCTCACCATGCCCAACGACGACATCACCCACCCGGTCCCCGACCTCACCGGCTACATCACCGAAGGGCAGATCGTGCTGGACCGTTCGCTGGACAACAGCGGCATCTATCCGCCGGTTTCCGCTCTTCTCTCCCTCTCCCGCCTGATGAAGGACGGCATCGGCGAAGGCTTTACCCGGGCGGATCACGCGGCGGTTTCCAATCAGCTCTTCGCCTGCTACGCCAGGGTGCAGGACGCCCGCTCCCTGGCCTCGGTCATCGGGGAGGAGGAGCTGTCTCCGGCGGATAAAAAGCTGCTGGAATTCGGCCGCCTGTTCGATCACGTGTTTATTAACCAAAACCCCAGCGACAACCGGACCATCGATCAGACCCTGGATCTGGGCTGGAAGCTGCTCTCCTCCCTTCCCCGGGAGGAGCTGGACCGGGTGGACGACAAAACGCTGGAGCAATTCTACCATCCCGAGGAGCTGCCCCATTCCGTGGAGGAGCTGGAGGCGGAATAAAACGGCTGTACGCAGGAAAGGCGGTGACCTATCATGGCCGAGCAGGTTTTCCCCACCAAGGGCAATCTCATCAACACCAAAAAATCCCTGGAACTGGCAAGGCTGGGCTTCGAGCTGCTGGACCGCAAGCGGAACATCATCGTGCGGGAGATGATGCTGCTCATCGACCGCGCCGCGGAGATCCAGTCCAGCATCGACGGCTGTTACGCCGAGGCGTATCTCGCCCTGCAGCGGGCCAACGTGGCCCACGGCGTCTGTGAGGACATCGCCCAATCCGTTCCGGTGGAGAACGGCCTCTCCCTTTCCTCCCGCAGCGTGATGGGGGTGGAGATCCCCCTGGTTTCCCTGGAGGCCCAGCCGGTGGAGCTGTCCTACGGCTTTATGGATACCAGCGCCCTGGTGGACGAGGCATACATCAAGTTCGACCGGGTGAAAAAGCTCACCGCCGAGCTGGCGGAGGTGGAAAACAGCGTTTACCGGCTGGCCACCGCCGTGAACAAAACCCAAAAGCGAGCCAACGCATTGAAAAACATCATCCTGCCCCGGCTGACCTCCACGGTCAAGTATATCACCGATTCTCTGGAGGAAAAGGAGCGGGAGGATTTCTCCCGTCTCAAGGTGATCAAGACGCAGAAAAACGCCTCGCGGAAGGAAAACACATAGGATATCCTATCCCGGCGCCGCTCACGCGGCGCCTTTTTGCGCCTTGTTCCCCTCCCTGCGCCGTACCTGCGGCGGAAATGCGCCGATTTCCCGCCATTTCTTGGAATCTCGACAGCTGAAAGCGGTCCCTTCGATTCAAATCAGAGGCTTCCCTTGCAAGCCATAACCAGCAGGAGGCCGGAGGCTTGCGCCGGCACTATCAGGGCTTGCCGCCGGCGGGCGTCTCAAGACGCACGGAAACCCCTCCCTAGCCTCACCATTCCCTGCAACCTGTTAACGGGCAGCCCCCGTCTGCCGTCGGTTTTTCTGATATCTGACTTCTCTATGAGCAACCCGTTTCACCCACTGCTTGAAGCGAAAGCCGACGGGGTGCCTCCTCCGGCAGAGCCGATGGTTCCGTTACAAAAAAAGCCGCCCCTCCGGCAGGGCGGCGTCGGAGGGGCGAAAAGGGTATCGAATGCCCGGTTATGGGCAAATATAGTATAGTCCATTGCAAGTCCTTTGTCAACTGCTCGGACGCCGCTCCGCCCGGCGGAAAATTTGAACGGCAAAAGCCGGCCATCGCCCGCCGTCCTGGAACCAGCCATCGCCGGATCTCCCTAAGCGTCAGCGGAAACAGCCGGCAAAAGATCGCGGATTCTGCCGGGCGGGCCGCGCCGAACACCACAATATTTTCCAAAAATTCGCATGATCGCTCTATTGCTTTTTCATCCTCACGCGGTATAATGGACAATGTACCCGGCTGTAAATTGAGAATAGAATACTCGTCCTATGGTGTCCGCTATGCAGGCGGATGAAAAGGGAAGCCGGTGCGAATCCGGTGCAACAGCCATTACTGTATTTGGTAGGAACGGGAACCGCCGTTTGGGACGGCAGCCATTGAGCGGATTGCTCGAGAAGGCGTTTCTGTTAAGGCCGCGTGTCGGCGCCAAGAGTCAGGAGACCTGCCATAGGGATCGTCAAAGCACTTCTGGGCAAACGGGAAGTTGTTCGGCCAATCGGCCCATCCGCCTCCTCCGCTAAACAGGTATCTGGACTGCGGGGGCGCATGGCCGGCTTATGTACAGGTTCCTCCTGCGTTGTTTGCGGGAGGATTTTTGTTTTTCGTCATCAGGGGACGGTTGTGCGTCAACGTCCAGGAGCCGCCGTCTCTGTAGCTTCGCGGATCACGATATGCGCAGGAAGAGAGTCGGGCAGCCCTTCTCCTTCTTCCCTGCCCGGCGGAAGGTCTCGCCCTTTCCCGGATGAAAAAGGGGGAGCGGCTCTCCCGCGGGAAACCGGCGTACACCTGCAAAAAAACAAGGGATACGGAAACGATCCGTGTTCCCTGTCTACATAGGGGAATCACGATATGATGCGAATGAAAAAATGGCTTGCCTTTTTAGCGGCCGTCTGCCTTCTTCTGCCCGGCTTCGCCGCGGCGGCGGAGCGGGAGGCCGCCGATGAAGCGACCATCCTGGCCATCGCCCAGGGCGTGGTGGATTGGAAGAAACGGGACAACGGCTCCCCGGCGGACGGCTTTCTCCTCACCCCCTCCTTTTTGGAGGAGGCAGGAACCCCCGCGGGCGACTGGTATCCCATCGGTCTGGGACGGCTGGGGATAGAGGACAATAACGAGGGATATCTGGCCGTTATTGCGGAAAAGGTATCCCAGCGATATAGGGAAGAAAACCGGCTGGACAAGTCCAAGGCCACCGAATGGCATCGGATATCCCTGGCGATCCTGGCTATGGGCGGCGACCCCACCCGTATCGGGGCGGATGAAAACGGAAGCCCCATCGATCTGATTGCCGACGGCACCTACGACCGTGGCAAAACCGTCTCTCTGGGCCGCCAGGGCATCACCGGCTGGATCTGGGGGCTGATCGCCCTGGACGCCATGCGGTATGAAATTCCCGACGGCGCGTATTACTCCCGGGACGATATCATCACCGAGATTCTCCGGCTGCAGCTAGAGGACAAGGGCTTCGCCCTCACCGGCAAAAGAGCGGATCCCGACGTCACCGCCATTGTAGTGCAGGCGCTGGCCCCTTATTATAACAGTGAAAAAGTGTACACCTACCAGCCTAAAGACGGGGAGGGAGAGGTTTCTCAAACCGTCCGGCAGGCGGTGGACGACGCTCTGGCGCTGCTGTCCGCGCTGCAGAAGGATACGGGCGATTTCAGTAGCTGGGGCATCCGGAATGTGGAAAGCACCGTCCAGGTGATGGTGGCGCTGTGCAGCCTGGGCCTCGATCCTCTGACCGATGAACGCTTCATCAAAAATGGCAACACCCTGCTGGACGGCATTCTCCAGTATCAGCATGAGGACGGCGGCTTTGTCCATTCCTTTGTCCAGGATCCGGAAAACCCCGGCGTATTGTCGGATAAATCCAATAGCCTGGCGGGCGAGCAGGCGCTGTACGCCATGGCAGCTTTGTGGCGGCAGCAAAAGGGGATGCGTACCCTATACGACTTCCGGCCGGAGCAGAGCGAGGCGCTGAAAAAGCGGATCGCGGAGCTGGAGGCCGCCATCGGCGCGATGGACGCCTCCCCTGCTCGGACGGAGCTGGAAGCCCTGCTGACAAGCTACTACTCCCTCCCGGCGGATGAACGAAGCTATGTGGGGAATTATGGAACCCTCTCTGACGCAGCCAAAGCGGCAGGCGTGGATATTGAAAAGATCGCCGCCTCCACCGAAGTGGTGGAAAGCCCGGACGACGAACCGGACGATACCCCGACGCCGTCGTTTTCCCAGGCGGACCGGGAAGCGGTGGAGGCCCTGCCCGAGCGGCTGACAACGGCGCAATACGCGCAGGTCGTAACGCTGCTGACAAAGCTGTCCCAATCCGAGGATTTTGAGGGAAAAGACGGCTACCTACAAAGGCTGACCACCGCTAAGGAACAGATCGACGCCCTGCAGGCGGAAATCGACGCCATCAACGCCGAGGTATTGGAAAAGCTCTATCCCTTCGATTCCATTTCCCTAAAGGACAAGAAAACCGTGGATAACCTCGTGGCGCGGTATAATGCCCTGAGCGAGTACGACCGGGGGAAGATCGACCGCTGGGAGGACGTGGTGAAAACCCAAACCAAGCTTGACAACCAACTGCGGGGTATCCTCATCGCGGTGGCGCTGGTTGTCGCGGCCGGCGGCATCACGGTTTTTGCGGCGCTGCATATCCGCAAGCGCCGGAGGAGCAAACGGCTGGCCATGGAGGAGCTGGCGGCCCAGTACGCGGATGAAGAGGAAGAGGGAACTCCGCCTCAGGAGCCGCAGGCATAGCCGCGAATTGGAACAAAAGAGGGAACCAAGATGAAGAAGGATCTGCTGGCGCTGCTGTTCGTCATCCTGCTTGTCGCGGTGGTGATCAACGGCACCCACATCCAGTCGGTGGACGAATACTATCTCACCCACATCGACGATATTACCCCGGAAAGCGAAACGGTGACCATCAGCATCCGCTGTGATGCCGTTCTGGACAACTATGACGATCTGTGGCCGGAGCTGCAGTCGGATGAATTTGTTCCACCAGACGGGGTGATTCTGCCGGAAACCGTCAATGTCCTGCGCGAGGGGGACACGGTATTCGATATCCTGGACCGGGCCGCGCGGTACAACCGGATTCAGATGGAATACCAGGGCGGAGACAAAAACAGCTTCGGCAGCGTGTATATCCAGAGCATCCACTATCTGTATGAGTTTTCCTGCGGTCCTCTGTCCGGCTGGATATACAAAGTAAACGGAGAATTTCCCAACTACGGCTGCTCGCGATATGAGCTGAAGGACGGAGACACCGTCGAATGGGTATACTCCTGCAACCTGGGCAAGGATGCGGGCGATGCATGGCAGGGGAACAATCGCCGGGAGGCATAAGCAGGACGGGAGCCATGGCTCCCGTCTCGCCCCTAACTGCGGCGCTCCTCTATTTCATCTGTATCAGAAAGGCTGAATCCCATGAATGCTTTTTCCTCCTATCACCCCGCCGTGCTGATGGCGTATTTCATCGCGGTGCTGTTGGTGGCCATGTTCACCCAAAATCCGGTGCTGCTCGGCCTGGCTCTGTTAGGCGGCATAAGCTTTTGCACCCTGCTGGAGCGGCCTAAAGACTTCCTGCATAACATGGCATTTTATGTTCCCTTATTTTTGATGATCGCGGTCACCAATCCCCTGTTCTCCCACAACGGTGTGACGCCCCTTTTCTTCCTTAACGGCAACGCGGTGACGCTGGAGGCCATTCTCTACGGCCTGGACATAGCCGTCATGCTGGTGGCGGTGGTGTACTGGTTCAAATGCTATAACCACATCATGACCAGCGAAAAAATCCTTTTTTTGTTCGGCAGGGCGATCCCCAAGCTGTCCCTGCTCCTGTCCACGGCGCTGCGGTTCGTGCCCCATTTCAAGGCGCAGATCAAAAGGATTCATCAGGCGCAGAAAGCTATGGGGTTGTACGCCGGCAGCAGCTATGTGGATAAGCTGCGCAGCGCGGTGCGGGTTTTTTCCGCCATGCTGACCTGGGCACTGGAAAACGCCATCGATACAGGGGATTCCATGAAAGCGCGGGGCTATGGCCTGAAAGGAAGGAGCCATTTCGCCCTCTTCCGCTTCACCCTCCGGGACGCCCTGCTTCTGTCGGCGGCTGCGCTGCTGCT
>CAKTTT010000019.1 GCA_934615635.1 uncultured Eubacteriales bacterium
GCGGCTCGCTTGACAGCGAGCCGCTTTTCATTCATGGATTACTGCTCGGCGTAAACGCTCACGCGCTTGCGGTCCTTGCCCATCCGCTCAAAACGGACCTTGCCGCTTACCTTGGCAAAGAGGGTGTCGTCGGAGCCGATGCCCACGTTTTCACCGGGATGAATATGGGTGCCGCGCTGCCGGACCAGAATGTTGCCGGCCAGCACGAACTGCCCGTCGGCACGCTTGACGCCCAGCCGCTTGGACTCGGAATCACGGCCGTTCTTGGTGGAGCCGCCGCCCTTCTTGTGGGCGAAGAGCTGAATATTTATCTTTAACATAGCTAGACCCTTCCTTTCACATACTCCGCGGGGCAATCGCCCTCGACGGTTTCAACGGAAATGTTCCGGGGATACTGCTCCTGCAGTCCCTCCATATGCAGACGGAATCCCTGCAGCAGCTCCTGGCATCGGGCCAGGTCGGCCTGCGCCGGAAAAACGGCCATGCGGCCCTCTCCATCGGCGGCAAACGCCCGGCAGCCCATCACCTCGGTGAGGGTGTTGGCGGTCATATAAGCGGCGGAGGATACAGCCGCGCAGACAATGTCCGCGCCCGCCTCTCCGGCGCCGCTGTGGCCTTCCAGGATAAAGCCCCGCAGCAGCCCGTCCTTACGGTAAAACTTACTCCGCGTCATTGGCAGGCGCTTCCGCCTTGGGGGCTCTGGGAGCCTTGGCGTTGACGGCCTCGATCTGCACCTTGGTGTAGGGCTGACGATGGCCCATGGCGCGCTTGCTGCCCTTCTTGGGACGATAGGTGAACACGTGGATCTTCTTGCCCTTGCCGTTCTTCAGCACCCGGGCTTCCACCGTGGCGCCCTTGACATAGGGTGCGCCGGCTTTCAGCTCCTTGTCGTTGTGCACCGCGACAACCTTGTCGAAAATAACCTTGGTTTCCTCTGCGGCGTCCAGCTTTTCGATGAAAAGAACGTCTCCGTTTTCCACCTTATACTGCTTGCCGCCGGTTTCAATGATGGCATACATGATGGGAAGGCACCTGCCGTTTCCTTAAGACTCGCTGTTCAAGGCGGGGCGAAACGCCCGCTTTTCCGGCCCAGAACATGCGGCAACCGCTATTTTATCATGGATTACGCCCCTTGTCAATGGAAAAACCGCTTTTTTTCAAGGGGTTCGGCGTATGGCCATCGTTTGCGGCCGGAGGCCCCGGCCCCTGCGGAAGCCTCGGCTTGGGTGAAGAGGCCTTGAGCGGCATTGCTCTTTTCTCTTATATTGAAAAGAAATTTACCGCCCACGCTTTCTTTTTTTCGGGTTTTAGGATAATATAGGGGTAACGATCACGGCGGGCGCGGCATCCCCGCCTCAAAAGGAGGAATCCGCATGACGATTGGCGCCGAGGGGACAGGGAGGAAAATTCTGATTGTGGACGACGAGGCGCGGATGCGCCGCGTCATCGCTGACTATCTGCGGATCAAAGGGTATGAAACGGCGGAAGCGGCGGATGGTGTGGAGGCGCTGGAGAAGTTTGCCGCCGAGCCCCCCGATCTGGTGCTGCTGGATGTGATGATGCCCCGGATGGACGGCTGGGAGGTCTGCCGCCGCATCCGGGCCAGATCCCAGGTGCCGGTGATCATGCTCACCGCCAAGGGGGAGGAGGAAGACGAGCTGCAGGGCTTTTCCCTGGGGGCGGATGAGTACATCATGAAGCCCTTCAGCTTGAAAATCCTGCTGGCGCGGATCGAGGCCGTATTCCGCCGGGGCGCGGAGGCGGCTCCCGCCGCTCCCGCTCCGAAGCCCGCCGGGTTGGAGGTGGATCCGGTGGGACGGGAGGTGCGGGCCAACGGCGTGCCCGTGGAGCTGACCTACACCGAGTTCGAGCTGCTCTCCTATCTGATCGGCAACGCGGGCATCGCCCTTTCCCGGGACAAGATCCTGGACAACGTGTGGCGGTACGACTATTACGGCGACGCCCGGACGGTGGATACCCATATCAAAAAGCTGCGCAGTAAGCTGGGCGTATTCGGAGAATGCATCAAAACCATCCGCGGGGTGGGGTATAAATATGAACCGTGAACCGGCCGTCCCCGGCGCGGTGGCCTCCGTCCCCGCCCGCCGCCGTCGGGTGGGCGGTTCCATCGTTTGGAAGCTGTTCGGCAGCGTGGTGCTGTGCCTGTTCGTGCTGCTGCTGTTCAACCTGCTGTTGAACAATTTCGTGCTGGTTTCCTATTATCAGCACATCAAGCAGACCTCTCTGGAAAACGCCTTTCAGACGCTGGACGGGCTGTATGCGGGGCAGGCGGAGCAGGTGGATGCGTATCTGATCCAGCAATATTATGATAAAAACATCAGCACCGGGGTGCTGAACGCCGCCGGCCGGCTGGATTTGTACGGCTGGTTCAGCAACCAGCGGCTGATTACCTCTCTGCTGGACGCCTCCCGGGATTATGGCGAGTTCCTGGTGAAAACCATCGAGGATGCGGACAGCGGCAGCCGGTTTATCACCCTGTCCGGCCGGCTGACCAACGGCCAGCTCGTGGTGATGCGCACTCCGGTGGCCCCTATTGAGGAAAGCGTGGGCATCACCAATCAGTTCCTGCTGATTTCCGGCGCTCTGACCCTGGTCATCAGCCTGGCCCTCAGCCTGCTGATCGCCCGCAGCTTCACCCGGCCGATCCGGGAGCTGTCCCGGGTGGCGGGCAGCATGGCGCGGCTGAACTTTACCGACCGCTATACCGGCAAGGGACGGGGAGAACTGGCCGAGCTGGGCGGCAGCATCAATTCCATGGCGGATTCCCTGGAGGAAACCATCTCCTCGCTAAAAACCGCCAACGTGCAGCTCGCCGGGGATGTGGAGCGGAAAACCCGGCAGGAGGAATCCCGCAAAGCCTTCATCTCCAATGTTTCCCATGAGCTGAAAACCCCCATCTCGCTGATCCAGACCTATGCAGAGGGCTTGAAGGAAAACGTGGCCGACGAGGAGAGCCGGGCCTATTACTGCGAGGTCATCGAGGACGAGGCGCGGAAGATGTCCGAGCTGATCCGGAAGATGACCGCCCTCATGCAGTTGGAGGCGGGGAGCGAACAATTGGTGATCAAGCGGTTCGACGTGGCGGGTCTGGCCCGCAGCCTGCTTCTGAAGAATCGTCCCCGCTTCCAGCAGGCGGAGGCTCGTGTGGTTCCCCCGCCGGACGAGCCGGTGTTTGTCTGGGGGGACGCCTATTTGATCGAGAACGTCCTGACCAACTACCTGTCCAACGCCATCAACCACGTGGCCAAGGGCGGACGGATTGAGGTCGCCATCCGGCATACGGCCCCGGAACGGGTGCGGGTGTCCGTTTACAACACGGGCGAGCATATTCCGCCGGATGATCTGAACCGGATATGGGAGTCCTTTTACAAGGTGGATAAGGCCAGGACCCGGGCCTATGGCGGGACGGGAATTGGGTTGTCGGTGGTGGCGGCCATCATGAAGGCGCATCAGATGCCTTATGGGGTGTACAACCGGCAGAGCGCGTCGGAAACCGGGGTGGAATTTTATTTTGAACTGGAATCCCGCTGATTCCCTCCCGCAATGCGGCGGAAAGCGGGCTGGCGAAAGGGGATATCCAAGGACATTTTTAGAAGGGAGGGGGCTGTATGGCTTCCTATTGGCCACCCCGATCAACGGTTCTCCCGCTGCTTCCTTTTTTGCCTGCCGCCCATTCCTTTTTTCTGCGGATCGCTAAAGCTTTTCCGGAATCTCCGGCTCCGTCGGGGGCAACTACAGACAAAAATCCCATCCGCGGTATCGCGGATGGGATTTTTGTCTGTCCTTATTTCTGTTCCTCCGGCTTGCCCTCCTGGGGCTTGGGAGGATTGCGGAGTAGCTGCCTCGCCTGCCGCACCTCGCTCAGACGCTGGGCCAGCGTTTCCTCCGTGCGGCGCAGCACATCCTCCGAAAAGTCGTTGGCGCCCTTGCGCATTTCCCGCGCCTTCTGCTGGGTTTGGGAAAGCACCTCGTTGGCTTTCTGCTGGGCCTGGCGGACGATCTCCTCATGCGCCACCATATTCCTGGCCCGCTCCTCCGCCGTGCGCACAATCCCCTCGGCCTCCCGCTTGGCGGTGGCGATGATATCCGCCCGGTCGGCCACAATAGCCTTGGCCTGCCGGATCTCCGACGGCATGTTCCCGCGGATATCGTCGATCAGGTCCCGCAGCCGGTCCGCCTCCACCAGGCATTTACCGCCGGAGAGGGGAAAGCTCCAGGCTTTGTCGATCATATCGTCGATCTGTTCCAGCAACTCGTCTACCGTCATCGATCCTCGCCCTTTCTAATTTTTTCCATAATATCCGGAATGATGCAGCCCGGCACAAAGCCGGTGATGTCGCCGCCGAATCCGGCGACCTGCTTGACCAGGCTGGAGGAAAGGTACATGTGCTCGGCCGTAGTGGTCAGGAACACGGTTTCCGCCTCCGGATTGAGCTTGCGGTTGGTCAGGGCCATCTGGAATTCGTATTCGAAATCGGACATGGCCCGCAGTCCCTTGACAATGACGTCGGCCTGCCGGCGCCGCGCGTAATCGGCCAGGAGGCCGTCGTAGCAGTCTACCTCTACCCGGGGAATATCGGCTGTCGAGCGGCGGATCAGCTCCATGCGCTCCTCTTGAGTGAACAGGGGGTTTTTGGCGACATTGGGAACCACCAGCACGATGACCCTGTCGAATAAGGCCGCCGCCCGGCGGATGATGTCCAAATGTCCATAGGTAACCGGGTCGAAGCTGCCCGGGCAGATAGCCGTTTTCATGCGCAATCGCAGCCTTTCCGCGCCGTCCGGCTCAATCCGCCCGATGGCGATAGAGCCGGATCAGCGTTTTTCCATAGCGGTAGGTCCGATCCAGCCGGAAGCCGCCGGATTGTTCAGGCAGAGGCAGTTTATCGCCGCTTTCGCAGACGATGACGCCGCCCTTGTTCATAAAGGGAACCACCCGTTCCAGCATGGGTTCCAGGAGCCCCGCGGCGTATGGCGGGTCCAGAAAGGCGATATCGAACCGGTCGCTGTGGCGGGTGAGATAGGAGGCGGCGTCCTGGCAAAGCACCTGGGTGTTGGCCGTCAGTCCCGCCGCCTTGAGGTTTTGCCGGATCACCTCCACCGCCTCGGGGTTCCGGTCCACAAACACGCAGCCCTGGGCGCCCCGGCTGAGGGCCTCGATGCCCAGTTGTCCGCAGCCGGCGAACAGATCCAGCACCCGGCGGCCCTCCAGTTCAAACTGCAGGGCGCTGAAGAGCGCCTCCTTGACCCGGCCGGCGGTGGGGCGGGTATCCTCTCCAGGCAGCGTTTGCAGCCGCCGCCCACGGGCTTGTCCGGTAATGATTCTCATATGCGGCCCTGGCCTTTCCCGGCGTAACGTCCCGAGGGCCGCTCGCTCGATGATTTTAACATTTTTGGTTCGTACGCCCGCAAAGCCGCGCGTCGGCCGGGCGTTGGCGGCTCTCGCCAACGCGGGGACACAGCCGTTTAACCTCATTGTCTTTCAAAAATACGGGCTTGGGTGTGAAAGCGGGAAGTTGTGCGTTGGCGATTCCCGCCAACGCGAAGACACAGCCGCCTGGTCTTGTTTTCATATTTATATACGGGCTGTGTCCATTATACCCACACGGCCGGGGCCGTGTCAAGGGCGGTGCCGCTTTTTTAGCCGGGTTCGCCGCCGCGCGCGGGAGGATTGCCGCAAACAATCCGGAAACCATCAGGGAAGGGATCAGGCCTGTCCGGCAACGGGCCGCATACGGCTCCAATAGGAGGCTGTATCCTGCTTCCCGCCGGCGACAAATCCGCGGTTGGCCTCCTTGGCCTGCTCCATCATATATCGCCAGTAGCTGTCCGGGTAGGCGACGGCATCCTCGGTGCGGGAATGAATCCACTGCACAGCCAACTGGATGTCGTTGGCCAGGATGGCGTCGTGCAGCGCCTGGAATTTGGCCAGGCTGTCCTCCTCCGACAGCCGCTCCTCATCGTCGCAGTATTCCCCCACGAACAGGGGCTTGCCCATATCCCGGCAGAAGCCCGTCAGCAGCCGGAGGTATTCCTCGATGGTGCCGGAGCGGCTGCCCACATGCTGTTCCCGATTGTACACGTGGGTGCTGGTGACCGACATTTGAGGCGTGTCGTACAGCTCCAGCATGAAACGCATATCCTCCTCGCTGTCCGGCGTCCAGCCCTGTCCGTCCATCAGGTGCCGGGAGGCGTGCCGATTCTGGGAATTGCCGGTGGCGATGATCCGGCCGGTGCCGTCCCATTCTCGGATCCTGGCGGTTACATCCTGGTAGAACTCCGCCAGCATCCGCGCGCCCAACTGATGATTGTCCACGTCGCAGGCCAGGTTGAACTCATTGCCCACCTCCCAGCCCCAGATGGCGGGCGAATGCTTGTAGCGGGTCACCACCGCTTCGATATATTCCAGCATCTGCCGGTAGCCCTCTGCGTCCGGATTCCCGAGGAAGTCGCCCCAGGTCTGGCCCTCCGTCATATAGGGAAGGGGGGTCCACACCAGGGAGGCGATGATGCCGATCTGGTATTCCTCGCACAGCGCCACCATCCGGTCCATGCCGGCGAAAAAGGTTTTCCTGTCCTCCCAAAAGAAATACATCCCCTCCCCGCCCCAGGAGGAAAAGCGGGCCCGGATATAGGGATACTCGTAGGAGGCGACGTTGGCGATGCCCGTTTCGATATCCCCGTCCATAGGGGCGGTGACATGGCGGAAGGCGGCGTCGTAATAATTTGTTCCGATCCCGTAGAAGGGCCGTCCGGCCAGCAGGACCACCCCGTTTTCCACATACAAGCCGGGCTGGGAGTCCTGGGCTTCCCCCAAGGAGATATTGACGTATTCCTCTCCTCCTGAAGAGGTATCCCCCGGCGTGCCGACCGGGAGGGAGGAAGGGGGCGCGCTGCCGGGGGAGGCGGGACCGCAGGCGGCTGCCAGAGAGGCGGCGGCGAGGAGGGCCAGGGCCAGGCGGCGCTTGCGCGGGGAGCTTCCGGTGTTTTTCATCACAGAAATCCTGTCCTTTCTTGGCTTTGCACCCGACGGGGAAGCAAAGCCTTGCTGAAGAAGCTGTTTTGCGGTGAAAAGCCTTGCGCGACTCCGTCCCGAGCGCCGTCCTCCGTTTCCCGGCCGCCGGGCCGTGGATCCTTAAAGCCGGCGGTCCTTTTCCAGGCTGGCGTCCACCGCCGCCTGGACCGCCGCCTCGAATCCCTCCCGCTGCAGCGCGCACACCCCTTCGATGGTGGTGCCGCCGGGAGAGCAGACCTGATCCGCCAGCGCCCGGGGATGCTCCCCTGATTCCTGCAGCAGCCGGGTGGTGCCCAGCACCGCCTGGGAGGCGACCTTCAGCGCCACCCCCTTGGGCAGGCCGTATTTGACCCCCGCCTGGGCCAGCGCATCCACATACAGTAGCGTAAAGGCGGGGGAGCATCCGGCCAGGGCGGAAAAGACGGAAAAGAGCTTCTCATCCAGCTCCATGACCTCGCCGGCCGCCTCGAAGATCAGCCGTACGATGCTTTTTTCCTCCTCCCCCGTCAGCGAATTGCCGCAGAAGGCGGACATGGCCTCTCCCACCTTGGCGGCGATGTTGGGCATCACCCGCACCACCGCCAGACCGGTGCCCAGCAGGGATTCGATGGCTTCCAGGGTTTTGCCGGCGGCGATGGAGATGACCAGCGGCCGGCGGCGATGGAGAACGGGCGACAGTTCAGGCAGCACCACGGGGAACACCTGGGGCTTGACCGCCAGCACCACGGCGTCCGCCAGTCCCGCCACCTCCGTGCCGGAGGAGCAGATGCTCACCCCGCATTCCTCGAAAAGCGCCACCATTTTGGCCGAGTCGGTGTCGTATATCAGGATGTCGCTGCCGCGAAAGCCGCCGCCCACCATCCCGCGGATGATGGCCCCAGCCATGTTGCCGGCGCCGATAAAGCCGATTTTCATTCCGTATTCCTCCCTGTTTCACGATATATTGATAGTACCTCCATCCCCGTCGTCTGTCAACAAAAAGGTAAGACGAAGGACGGCTGCCGGGCGGGGGGCGGATGCTGCGCGCAGTATACCGCACGAGCGCATCGCCGGGGAAAAGGAGACGATCGCCGGGAGGCCGGAAAGGAAGCGGGCCGCCGCCCCTGTTACGGGCGCAGGCCCGGATCAGCGACAGCGAAGAAGCCCGCGGGGAGGGTAGGCGGGTTTTCCCTATGGATCAGACCCGCTCTTTTCGGCGGTCCCTGCGGTGCGTCCACGGGCCGGTGAAAGCGCCCGCCTACAATGCCCTGATGTTTCATCGCTGTCTCCATCGCCGCCGGGAACGGGCATCCTTGTAAAGCATTCGCTTCACTCCTCTCGTTTGATTTTTGATTCTGTCGCCTCCGCCTCTTGAGGCCGAGGCGGAGGCAATAGGCGGCGGGGCCCCAACGGGCGGACTCCATAGTTCGGGAAGCGGCCGGGCGCAAGCAGGAGACGGGCACGTCCGGAAGAATCGTCAAGAAAAAACAAAAGAAAATGTCTAACCCTTTTCTTTTGCTGGCACTATATAAACGGAGGGCTCGGCCGGGAAGCTTTCAAAAAGGAGGCGAAGGATCATGTCGGCCAAGGAGGAGCTTTTCGACAGCATCGCGGATGTATACACCCTGCCGGTGCTGCGTTGGGCCCGCGGCAAACTGGGGGACAGGGAAAAGGCGGGGGATCTGGCGCAGGAGAAAGCTGTACGGCCCGTGCCCCGGCGTGCAGGGCGGCGCCTTCCTCGCCTTTAAAACGGCTATTCCCTGCGGACTTGCCGTTCGGGAGAGAATCCCCAAGAAAAATCCCCCGTATGATCGTAGTCATACGGGGGATCAGCTTATTGACAAGCGACATTCTATCGGCGGAGGGCCGCCTTCGTCAGGCGTAGCGTCTCGCGCCCACGAAACGCTGGATATAATAGGGCCAGCTCATATCCTGCTCCTTCGTGGGGCTGTTCTCATTGTTGCAGGAGATAAACTTCTGGTTCCCGACATAGATGCCCGCAAACTGGGGGGCGCCTTCCGTATCCATGTAGAAGAACACCACATCGCCGGGCTTCAGGTCGGCCTTTTCCACAGCGGTTCCGGCCTTGTACAGATCGCCGGTGAGCCGGGGAACGGCCACGCCGCTTTCCTTGAAGCAATAATAAATAAAGCCGGAATTGTCGAATTCATCCGGGCCGATGCCCCCCATCTTGAAGGGCTTGCCGATCAAGCTCTGGGCTTTGGCCGCCACGGCGGCGCCCTTGTCCCCGGCGGGAGGCTCGGTGGGGTCGGGTTCCGTAGCAGGCGGTTCGGTTGCCGGCGGTTCCGTAGCGGGGGGCTCGGTGGCCGGGGGGTCGGTTGCGGGCGGCTCGGTTACCGGAGGCTCCGTAGCGGGAGGTTCGGTGACTTGGGGAGTCGTGTTCTGCGGGGTGGAGCTGTCGGGGGTGGAGGAATCGGCGGGTTTGCCGCTGCAGCCCGCCAGAGCCAGCATCAGCAGCGAGGCCACGAGACAAAGAGCGATAAAAACTCTGTTTTTCATAGAAGCATCCTGTCCTTTCAGCTTTGATGGGGATTCCATCTGCTTTCAGTTTATTACGTTTTTGCCCAAGATGCAATTACAGAGCGGTTACAGATGCATTACAAATTTTTAACCTTCCCCCGACACCGCCGGTGGGGGCGGACGGGACGGCTCTTCCATTGATCCTGTTTGTCTAAAACGGGAAAAAACCGCCCTCCCGTCCACCGCTGGGAGACGCTATGATGCCGATCCGCCGGCGGGAGAATGGAAAGAAATTTGCCGATAAAAAAGCGGGCCGCCAAGGCGGCCCGCAATCGGGTTATAAGGAAAATCACAGGGAGATCCCTGTGCCGGTCACAGCCATCATCGGCCGTTGTACATCCGCCCGATGAGCTGTTCCATCTGCCGCTGATCCACCCGCCGGGGGTTGGAGGCGGTGCAGGCATCCGCCAGGGCGATTTTCGCCAGCTCGGGCAGATCCTTTCGGAAGGCCGCCTCCTGCACGCCCGCCTTTTCCAATGTACGGGGAATGGAGAACTGGTCCAGCATCCCCTCGATGAGCGCGATGAAGCCGCGCACCGCCTGCTGGGGATTGAAGGCTTCCACCCCCACCTGAGTCGCCAGCCGGGCGTAGCGTTCCGCCGCGCGGCGGTTGTCGCCGGCCGCCTCCCGCAGCCCGGCGTTGAAAGCGATGACATGGGGCAGGACGATGGCGTTGGCCCGGCCGTGGGGCAGCCGGTAATGGCCGCCCAGCGCATGGGCGATGGAGTGATTGATTCCAAGCTGGGCATGGGTGAAGGCCACGCCCGCCATGCAGGAGGCGTTATGCACGTGCTCCCGCGCCTCCAGGTCGGTTCCCTCCCGGTAAGCCACGGGGAGGTACTGCACGATAAGGCGCACCGCCTTTTCCGCCAGGGCGTCGGTAAAATCCGAGGCCTCCAGGGCCACATAGGCCTCCACGGCATGGGTCAGCACATCCATGCCCGTGTCGGCGGTGATGGCGGGGGGGACGCTGCAGATCAGGCTGGGATCCAGGATCGCCACGTCGGGCAGCAGCCTATCGTGGACCAGCGGGTACTTAATGTGGGTGGCCTTGTCGGTGATAACGGCGAAATTGGTGGCCTCGCTGCCGGTGCCGCTGGTGGTGGGAACCGCCACGCACAGAGGCTTTTGAGCGCCGGTGTTTTTCTGATATAGGAAGCTGATGGCCTTGGCGGCGTCGATGGCGGAACCGCCGCCTACGGCGATGACCGCATCCGGCTTGTGCTCCAGGATCTGCTGCAGACCCTCCACCACCAGATCGGTATCCGGGTCCGGCCGGATATCCGAAAAAATCCGATGGTTCGCCCCCATCTCCGCCAGCACCTTCAGCAGCTTGTTCAGCAGGCCGGATTTGGCCACAAAGGGATCGCAGATGATGCAGGCGCGGGTGATGGCATAGGCTTTTAGCTGTTCAAAGGCGGCTTCGCCGGATAAGATCCTGGTAGGGACGGAGAAAATGCTCATGTCGTTGCCTCCCAAAAGCTCAATCGGTTCAGAAAAACAAATACACCCCTAGTATAGCATATCCCGACGCAAATGTCAGCCGGTCAGGTTCACCAGTGGATTGTGAAAATTTTGTCGTTTTTTGGAAGGATTGTCGGAAACAGAAAAACAGGCGCCGAACATAAATCGTTCGACGCCTGTTGACGGCGGTATTCACAGAAGGGGAACTAGGCCGCTCCGCCGCAAGGGGCGGCCTGCGCGTCAGCGGGAGGGAGGCGTCTGGGAATCCTGTCCGCCGGCGTAAGGGGGCTGCTGCGGCTGCTGAACGGGCTGGGCGCCCACAGAGGCGGGCTGCTGCGCTTGGGGAGCCGCATAGGGCTGCTGGGGATAGGCGGGAGCCTGCTGGGCGGGATAGCCCTGCTGGCCGTAAGGAGGCTGATTCCCCGCGTAGGGATAGGCCTGCCCCTGGGGATAGGCCGCCTGAGGCTGCTGGGGGACCGCCTTCACCCGCCGGGGAAGGCCGAGATGCTTGTCGGCGAAATCCCCGACCAGAGGAAGATTGAAGTCCTTATGGGCCAGGGCCATGAAGCCCAGGACCAGCAGCAGCACCGCCTGCAGGAGGCCGGCCAGACCAAGCAGGATGCTGTCTATGTTCAGCGGGTAGCCGATATGGAAGCTATAGACGAAGTTTTGGATAATGTCGTTGATGAATCCGAAGAGACGGTTGCCCACCCCCAGCACACTGGAGATGATCTGATATCCCAGGGTGATGGCCAGGGATTGGACGGCGGCTTTGCGCAGCCATTGTTCCTTTTCCGCGATGAGGACATAGCCGACGGCGACGATCAGCGCCACCATGTTGATCAGGCCCAGAAAATAGAGCAGGGCCGCCGCGAGGGAGACGGAAATGCCGAGTTTGGTTTTTTCCATGAACACAGGACTCCTTTCAAAATCATTTGTTTTGCTGAAAATATGCAGGAGACGAGGCGCCGGATGGCCCTTCCGATGGAATCGGGGGCGTCCGGCCCCGTCTGCAGCGCCAAAAGGGGGAAATCGGTTTCGTCGGACAAGGCCTCCGGGACATCCGACAGCCCCGCCGTCCGCGTGATGGCCCGGCCGCGGCTCCCGTGAACCTGGGGGCGGGAACCTGGGCTTCCAGGGCGGGGAGGATCGCTCTCTTCGGGCGGCGGAATAAGTCCTCCCTTATCGGGACAGCCGAACCTGAGGCCGGGGCTGCCTGCTCTCGATGAAAGAGCGCCCCTCCCCCGGCAGGCCTGCGCTTTTCCCGCCCATCCGGCCGATGTGAAAAAGGGCGAAGGGTTCCAAGCGGAAACAGGGGGATTCGCCGTCCCGGAGGAGAGGCGGTATGAGGCACGGGGAGCGGCCGATTGTTCCCGCCGGGGTTCTAGCCGCATTTATCGTCGGCTCCCTTTCTGGAGGATTCCGTCCCAAGGTGGACGGCTCAGTTGTGGAGACGGAACATATCCTTCAGCCGTATGCGCTGTCCGTACCGCAGCACCGAGGCGGAATAGATCCGCACCGACGCCAGGGCCACCAGGAGGATGCTCACCAGCAGCAAGAGGAGGGACACGGCGATGTCCAGGGAGGAAACCGTGTCGTTAAGCAGCCGGTAGGGCATGATGAAGGGAGAGGTGAAGGGGATATAGGTGACGATCCGCTTGATCCCCTCCGAGGGGAGGAACATCACGATATACGCCGCGTAAAAGGACACCATGCTGATGAGAATGGCGGGCATCATGGCGGAGCTGAGATCCTCGGCCCGGCTGACGGTGGCCCCGCAGACCGAGTTGATCACGGCATAGAGGGCGTAGCCCAGCAGGAAATAGACCAGGGTCAGCAGCGCGGTGGGCAGGGTGAAGGCGGACAGGCTCAGGGGCATACCGGCAATGGTGAAGTCCGCGGGAATCAGCAGCGACCAGCTCAGGGCACCGACGATGAGGAAGGCGGAAAGCTGCAGGAGTCCCAGCACCCCCATGGCCAGGCATTTGCCCAGCAGGATCCGGGAGGGCTTGGCGGAGACCACCAGGGTTTCCATCACCCGGGAGGTTTTTTCCTGGGCCACCGACATGGCCACGCCGTAGCCGTAATAATAGACCGCGAAAAAGATCACCATGGTGATCAGGATCCCCAGGATGTAGCCGGAAATTTCCATCTTTCCCAGGGTTTCCAGGCTGTAGCTGACGGAGGAAAGGGCCAGGGCGGTGTTCTCCGCCGACACCCCCGCCGCGCCCAGCACCTGGGACACGTAAAGCCCCTTGATCACCTGGGCGATGCCGTCCACGGGCATCCCGGTCATGAAGTTGGAGGCGTACAGCTTCAGCGTCGGCAGACCTCCCGCCTCTCCGGGCAGGATTTCCGCAATGGTTTTGGCGCCGTCCTCCTTCACCTCCGCTTTGAGCACTTCCAACCGGGAGGCATCGGCCGCTTCAAAGCGTATGCCGCCAAAGGCCTGATCCAGCGCCTCCGCCGCGCCGGGAACCAGCCCCTGGGCGTCGATCAGGTAGCAGGTATCGGTTTTTTCCTGCGGAGCAGGCTCCTCATCCGGCTCCTCCCCGCCGCCCACGGCTGCGAGAATACCGCAGGCGGCGATGATCACCACCAGCACCAGCACGGTGATGACCCAGAACACCCGCTTGCGCAGGTTTTCCCGCAGGGTAAAGCCGAAAACGGTGAAAATGTCCCTCATTCCGCTCCCCCCACTTTCTCCACAAAGATTTCATGCAGGGAAGGCTCCCGGATTTCAAACCGCTCGGGGAAGATCCCCTCCCCCACCAACCCGGCCAGAAAGGCGTGGGCCGCCTGATCGCCCTCCATCTTAAATTCCCAGCCGTCCGCCGTTCGCTGGATCAGCCGCAGGCCGTGGGCTTCCGCTTGAGCCGTGATATCGGCGGCGCAGGAGACGGACAGATTGGTGTGGCCGTAGCCCGCCTTGATCTGCCGCAGATTGCCCTGCAGCACCGTCCGTCCCTTGGTGAGGATGGTCAGATCGCGGCAGTATTCCTCCACGGTGGACATCTGATGGCTGGACATGACGATGTACTTGCCCGCGTCGATCAGCTCCCCCAGCACGCTTTTGAAAACGTCGGTGTTGATGGGATCCAGCCCGCTGAAAGGCTCGTCCAGAAAGATCAGCTCGGGATCATGGATCACGGTGGCGATCAATTGAATCTTCTGCTGATTGCCCTTGGAGAGCTTCTCCGCCGGCATCTGGCTGTATTCGGTGACCTCCAGCCGCTCCATCCACCGCTGGGCGGCGGTTTGCGCCTCCCGGCGGCCCATACCTCTGAGCCGGCCGAAATAGATCAACTGGTCCAGTACCCGGATTTTGGGGTAGATGCCCCGTTCCTCCGGCATATAGCCGAAGCGCACCGTGTGGCGGTTCAGCGGTCCGCCGTTCCAGGTGATCCGTCCCTCATCGTGATCCATCACGCCCAGAATCATACGGATGGTGGTGGTTTTGCCCGCGCCGTTGGTGCCGATCAGTCCGTAAACTCCCGGTTCCTCCACCGCAAAGCTCAGATTGTCCACCGCCTTCTTTTCGCCGAAGGACTTGCTGACGTTTTCAACCCGCAGCCCCATGCTATCCCTCCCCTGCGGGCGCTGGCCCGCCGTTTTTTGACAGGCCGGAACCCTTTGTGCGTCCCAGCCCGCGCCGCGATATGCGAATTCCCTCCAATTATACCCCAAGACAGCCCGCCGCGCAACGTCCTTTCCTGAATTTTACGATATTTTAACCTCCCTTTCCCTGGCCCTTATCCTTTCTCTTGACCCGGACGGAGCAAGAGGGTTACAATGGAAGCGGATGAAAAACCGACAGGAGGGAGCTTTGCGTGAAGAAGGTAAAGATCACCGTGTTGAAGACCACCCTGGACAGGGAGCTGGCGGAGGAATACGGCGCCGCCGGCCTCTCGGCCTGTCCGATGCTGCGGGAGGGGCAGGTATTTTACGCCGATTACGCCCGGCCGGAGGGGTTTTGCGACGAGGCGTGGAAGGCGATTTATCAGTATGCTTTCGCTCTTTCCCATGGAGCGGGAGAGGGGCTGTTCTATTATGGGGATTGGATCCGCCAGCCGGGCGTGGCCATTTGTAGCTGCAACGACGGGCTGCGCCCCGTGATCTTCAAGCTGGAGGCCACGGAGGAGGAATCGGTCATGGAGTATACGCCGGTGTGGTGAACCTTCAAGGAGGCAGTGGCTTCGTTTTGGCCTTTTCCGGAGAATGACATGTGAGGAAACCATCAATCCGCCGGATTCCTTCAAGATGCCGCCCATAGGCGTTCATGGATCCACCGGGAAACGCGGGAAGAGAAGGCTGCCGATCAATCATCTTAATACAATGGGGGTGGCAAGATGGCCAAACAAAAGCTGATTATTATTTGCGGTTCGCCCTGCGTTGGGAAAACCACGGTTGCAGACAGGCTGTTTCAATCCTATGAAAACAGTGCTTATTTAGACGGCGACTGGTGCTGGTGCGTCAATCCCTTTTCCATAAACGACCCCCGACTGCGAAACGGCGACAAAAATATGTCCTTTGTTTTATCCACCTACTTAAATTCAGCATTTGATTATGTGATTTTTTCTTCGGTCGTGGCAATCGGCGACCCTATCAGGAGAGAAATCGTGAATGCTATTACCGCCGAAGACTATGAGGTCATCGGTTTTACATTGACCTGTTCGGAGGAAACCCTGCGGCAGCGGCATAAGGATCGCGGCGATGAAAATGAGGTGTCCTTTTATTGGCTGCATCTGCCGGTCTATCCGAATGATTATGTGATTGATACCGATCATAAAACGGTCAGTCAAATTGTCGACGAGATAAGGCGTATCATAGAAAAGACCGGATAGTAAATGAAGAATCTGAGGGTTTACCCGGCTTGATGGGAATACGCCGCCTGATGACAACCGGCCCGCGGAAGCCTATGCTTCCGCGGGCCGGTTGTTTATTTCGCGTATTTGGCGGCATCCTGTTTTCTAGCCCAGCGCACGGCGGCGCAGGAGAGCAGAAACAGGGTGACCAGCGGCCACAGGGGCCAGTCGCCCTCTCGCAGCCGGGAAGGCCAATCCTTTTTGCTTTGCATAAAAACCTTCTCCTTATGGAAATCCGTCGTTTGTCTCCATTATACCGGATATTCCGGGAAGAAAAAGGGGCGGGTTATTGTCAAAACTGGCAGCAAAGACCAACCGTCCCGGCCGGCTGCCTCCCTGCGCGGACGCCAGAGCGGCGAAAGACGCCGCCGGCCTTCAAAGGCCGGCGGTATCTATACATAATCATATACTCCCCGCACCGACACCTCCCCGGACCGATAAATCGACCGGCCGGCGGCGGTATCCACGATCAGGCCGCCGTCCTCCGCCAAACCGGCGGCGCGGCCGGCGGCGAGGAAGCCGCCGTCGGGGGAGAGGAGGCGCACCTCCCGGCCCAGGGTGATGCACCGTTCCTCGTACGGCCCCCGCAGAGAGGCGAAGCCCTCCCGGGCGTAAAGATCCCAAAGGGCCTCCAGCTCGTTGAGGATGGCCGCCGCCGTTTCCCCCAGGGATAAGGAGATTCCGGTCAGCATCCGCACCGACCCGGCGTGGGGCAATCCCGCCTCCCGGAAATCCGCCGCCGTCTGAGTCAGATTGACGCCGATGCCCGCCACCGCGAAACGGCCGGTTTCCCCCTGGCTGCTTTCGCAGAGGATACCGCACATTTTCCGTCCGGCGCATATAATGTCATTGGGCCACTTTATCCGGAAGGGCATCCCCGCCCGCTCTCCAGCCAGGCGGTCCAGCGCCGCGGCCACGGCGATGCCGCATACCAGCGGCAGCCCGCTCCAATCGGCGTCCGCCGCCCCGCGAAGCAGCACGGACATGGCCAGGGCCGCCCCATCAGGTGCCGTCCAGTCCCGGCCCAGCCGGCCGCGGCCGCTGGTCTGGCGGCCGGTGTAGCACAGCGTGCCGTGGGGCAGGGACTCTCCCGCTTCCTTTAAATAACGATTGGTGGAATCCGTTTCCTCCAAATAGATGGCCCGCCGCCCCAACACCGCCGTATGCAGCCCCTGCAGCGCCGCCCCGGTCATGCGCGGTTCCTCACAATGTTGAGGACCACGCCAGCGGGGGTGATGTCCACCGTCCCGTAGGTGCCGCCGCTGCCGCTGAGGCTGCCGGGATTGAGGATATACAGGCCGTCGTCGTAGTCGGTCAGCGACTGATGGGTGTGGCCGAACAGCAGCAGATCCGCCTTCCGCTCCCGGGCGGCGCAGACCAGCCGGTAGAGGCCCAGCTTGGCGTCGTAGAGATGGCCGTGGGTGAAAAAGAACCGCTTGTCCCCTAGGCGTTCCTCCCGGGTATAGGGCAGGGAGGAGCCGCCGGAAAAATCGCCGTTTCCCCGCACGCAGTAAAACGTCCGGTCGGGAAACCGGGTCTCCATGTCCTCCGCCTCCCGCGCGCCGTCCCCCAGATGGAGGATGACCCGCGCCCCCGGCTGGGCGAGAATCGCCTGCTCCAGGGCATAGGCATCTCCGTGGGTATCGGATACCACCAATATTCTCAAAACGCACCGCTCCTTTCGCGGATCCTGCGAGGTCTTTCCTTCCCGCCGGCACATATTTGGGCGGAAAGCATCATAAGTATAGCATATATGCCTGAAAAAGAAAGGGTTGATACCATTGGCCGAGAACAAACTCACCCCCGAACAGCTCCAGGCCCTGGTGCAGTACGCCAGCAAACGCCTGGGCACCACTCCCGAAAAGCTGCAGCGCACCGTCCAGCAGGGCGGCGTGGCGGACGTGGCCGCCGGCCTGCCCAAGGAGGAGGCGGCCCGCCTCCAGGAGGTGCTGTCCGACAAGAAGAAGGCGGAAGCGCTGCTGAATTCGCCCCAGGCGCAGAAGCTCATGCAGCAGCTATTCGATAACAAGAAGAAATAGGCGTCCTTCCGGCAGGGGCGCGGGGCGGTGGAAAGGAGACGGCCATGGACGATGGAATGGATAAGGATCTGGCGCAGAAACTGAACGATCTCCTCAGCTCCCCCGACAGTATGCAGAAGATCCAGGCGGCCATGTCCGCCTTGGGGATGGGCGGTTCAGAAGAGGGGCCTGTCCCGTCGGAGGAGGAAGAGGAAGAGGAAAGCGCCGAGGCGGGCGGCCTGGATATGGCGGCCCTGTCCAATCTGCTCGGGTCGCTGACCGCTCCCCAGTCCCCGCCGGCTCCGGCTCCCACGGCCGGGAAAAAGAAGCCCCGGGTGGTCCCTCCCAAGCAGGAGGGGGGAGGCATGGACCTGTCCGTTATCGCCAAGCTGGCGCCGATGATGGCCTCCATGAACCGGGACGATCAGGATACCGTGCTGCTTAAGGCCCTGCGCCCCTACCTTCATGGAGATCGGGAGAAGCGGCTGGATGATGCCATCAAGATTCTGCGGTTCATCAAAATCATGCCCCTGCTGCGGGAGAAGGGACTCTTTTAGCGGGGAGGGGGAAGGGAGGCAATGCGCATGAGCGATGACGTGATTCGTATGCAGCAGGAGGCGGCCAACCGGGTCGCCCGTATGCAGGAGCAGAGCAGACGGCTGGTGGCGGATCATCCGCCGCCCCTGTACGGCGGCCGGCGGGAGTCCGCGCCGCAGGCGGCCGCCCCTTCCCAGGAGGAGCGGCGCACCGCCGCTTCACTGGAACAGCGGCGCCGGGAGACGGAACAAGCCAAAGTCTCCCCTTCTCCGGCCAAAAGCAGGAAAGAGGACAAGGGGCTGGCGGGGCTCTTCGGCGGAGATCAGGAGCAGCTTCTCCTGCTCATGCTGGCGGTGCTGCTGGTCAAAAACGGCGCCAATATCGAATTGATCGTCGCCTTGCTTTATCTGGCGATGTAAAAACCCCTGTGGGCCACACTCCGTATGGTCCGCAGGGGTTTTCCTCAACAGAGGGAGAGGAAGATCAGCAGGGGACGGAGAACCGTCGCGAAAAATCCTGCGCGGTGCGGCGGAGACCATCGTCCAGCAGCGGCATGGCCCTGGCAACGAGGGCGGGGGGAAGGGCACCGTAATAGGCTTGGGCGATTCCGCCGGCAATGCAGGCCAGGGTATCGCTGTCGCCCCCCAGAGAAACGGCCAGCCTCACGGCGCTTTCGTAATCGTCGGATTCGAGAAATGCGCGGATGGCGGGGGGAACGGTACGGCTTGCCCGGCAGTCGAAGAGGAAATCCGGGCGGACAGCGGCCAGCGGGCGGGACAAATCATAGGAAAACCGCCCTTCGATCCGGCGGCGGAGCTCCTGCTTGGAAACGCCGCATCGGGCGAGATACACCGCCAAGGCCACGGCCTGGGCGCCCCTTTCCGCCTCCTGGTTCCGATGGGTGTATCGGCAGCTTCGCCGGGCTTCCCGCAGAACCACCTCCGCGGTATCGCAGGCGAAAGCGATAGGCGCGGCGCGCATGGCCCCGCCGTTCCCGTAGCTGTGCAGCACCGTCAGCCGGGGCTCCGCCGCCCAGCGGCAAAACAGTTCGCCGAAGCCCGCCTCGGGATAGCGGGCGTAATACCGCTTGTAACACAGGGCGTAGCTCCTGGCAGACGGTTGCCCCGCGTTGTTTCGGCCCAGCAGCACCTCCGCCACGGCGGCGGTCAGCACGCTGTCATCGGTGAAGCGGCTGCCCTGGGGAAAAAGCGGAAAGTCCGTTCGCTTGACGGGCCGCAGCTCATAGGTGGAACCGATGATGTCCCCAATGATGGAGCCGAGCATCCGATCGCCTCCCGTAAGGGTGAAAATCATTCAGACGTTTTTCATCAAAGAGCAGATGCGGTTCATATCGTCGGGTTGCACCGTATCCTGCGCGATTTTATTCACCTGCTCATGGCCGCATTTCTGGCAGCGGTAGCGGATCTGATAGCCCTTTTTGGAGTGGAAAAGCACCCCCACCGGCTCCATCAGCCCGCGGCAGCCGCTCATCCTGTCCCCCACCTCTTCGTCCACGTGGAGGGAATAGAGGCAGAAGGGACAATGATCCCGAAAACTGCCGTTGGTCAGCGGCAGTACCTGCCGGCCGCAGTGCAGGCAGGTAAAGGCGGTGTTCTCGGTTTTCCGGCTCATGGCGGCGCTCCCCCTCGGATGGCTGTTTTGCTCGGTCAAGTATAACATGGCTGAAGGGAGATTGCAATTCCACAAGGGACGCTTCCGGCTCCCCATCCGCCCACACAGCTGCGTCTCCGGGCGGTTAGTCATGGATGTAGGGGATGACGGACTCACCCCATTAACAGCCAGCCCCGCCTTATGAGCCGAAAAATTTCCCCTTATAAAAGTTCTCATTTCCAAGCTTTTTGGCCGTCAGCCGAAAGATGACGCAGCCATCCGGGCAGACAATGTCCTTGCTGTACTTGCCGCTGCCCCCGATGTTTTCCAAGTCCCCGCCGCTTCGGACGGCCTCCATCACCGGGAACATCACCGCCATTACCTTGGAGCAGATGCCCTGCCCGTTCGCATTGACAGGGCAGCCGTAGGTGCAGGTATAGGTATCCCCGACCTCTTCGCCGTTCCGGCAATATCCCTCCGTATGGTCGCCGCGAAGAAATCCGATTACCTCGATTTGAAATGCATATTCCTCGTCATACCATTTTTTCATGACAGGCCGCCTCTTCCAATTTACCCTTTCTTACTTATATTATAATAAGATCCGTTCGCCTTTTCAATGGCTTTGACAGCATTTTCAGGTTTGGCCCTTCCCTCACGCCGGAAACAAAGGCGGAAAAATCCCCGCCGCAGTCCACGGCGGGGATTTGGTCAGGAACAAAACACGTGGCGGCCGATAGTGCTGATCACAGGGCGGGAGCGAATCCATTTATTGGTGGCGGTTTTGGGATTGTAATAGTAAATGGCCCCGCCGGAGGGATCCCAGCCGTTGAGGGCGTCTTGGGCGGCCCGATAGGCGCTTTCCGCCACCGGCTGGTTGAACTGCCCGTCGGTCAGGCAGGAAAAGGCGCCGCTTTGATAGATCACGCCGGTGATGGTGTCGGGAAAGGAGGGATGCTCCACCCGGTTGAGAACCACGCCGCCCACCGCGACCTGTCCGGAATACGGCTCCCCCCGGGCTTCGGCGGAAATCAGCCGGGCCAGCAGGTTGTAATCGCTTTGACTATATTTGCCGCTTCCCCCGGAAGAGCCGGAGGCGCTTTGCGTATAAATCCCCATCGCTTTCAGGGTGGCCGGTCCGGCGATGCCGTCCGCCGTCAGGCCGTTCTTTTTCTGAAACCAGACCACGGCCGCCCGGGTCTTTTCCCCATAAATGCCGTCCACCTTATCGCTGAAATATCCCCAGTTTTTCAGCTTGGTCTGGATCTGCCGCACCTCGCTGCCGGTGGACCCCACCTTAGATAGGGTTTCCTCGGTGCGGTCGGAGGGAAGCAGCGCGATAATCAACAGATTCAACACGACGATGGCCACGATTTGCAGCATCCGTCGGGGACTGCGCACGGGCGCGTTCAGATATAACGGTCGCATTTGGTTAACCTCCCATGGATTGCGGAATTGGATCCTTAGTGTAACCGGATGAGGAGGGAATATCCGCCGATCCGCCGGACGGCAATTTTTCCCGACCTTTTCGGAGCGAAATTGGATGAATCGACGAAAAGCGGCAAAATCCGCAAGAAGAAGAAAAAACCAGTTGACAATGAAGAATGAGTTTGGTATGATAGCAAAGCGCCTTGAGGGGGGCCCCGGAAGGGAGCGGCCAAGAGGGCG
>CAKTTT010000020.1 GCA_934615635.1 uncultured Eubacteriales bacterium
TCCGGCCTGCGGGGCCGCGGCGGCGGCGGGTTCCCCACCGGCCGCAAGTGGGCTCTCTGCGCCCCCAACAAGGCGCCTCAGAAATACGTGGTCTGCAACGCCGACGAGGGCGACCCCGGCGCGTTTATGGACCGCTCCGTGCTGGAAGGGGATCCCCACTGCATCATTGAGGCCATGGCCATCGCCGGCTACGCTATCGGCGCCACCAAGGGCTTTGTCTACGTCCGGGCGGAATATCCCATCGCGGTGCGCCGCCTGCAGATCGCCATCGATCAGGCCAGGGCGGAGGGCCTGCTGGGCAAGGACATCTTCGGCTCCGGCTTCGATTTCGACATGGAGATCCGGCTGGGCGCCGGCGCCTTTGTCTGCGGCGAGGAAACCGCTTTGATGACCTCCATCGAGGGCAACCGCGGCGAGCCCCGTCCCCGTCCGCCCTATCCGGCGGTCAAGGGCCTGTTCGCCAGCCCCACGGTGGAAAACAACGTGGAAACCTTCGCTAACGTGCCGCAGATTATTCTGCGCGGCGCGGAATGGTTCGCTTCCATGGGCACCGAGAAATCCAAGGGCACCAAGGTGTTCGCCCTGGGCGGCAAGATCAACAACACCGGCCTGGTGGAGATCCCCATGGGCACCACCCTGCGGGAGATCGTCGAGGAGATCGGCGGCGGCATTCCGGGCGGTAAGAAGTTCAAGGCCGCCCAGACCGGCGGCCCCTCCGGCGGCTGTATCCCCGCCAGCCTGATCGACACGGCCATCGACTACGACAACCTGATCGCCATGGGCTGCATGATGGGCTCCGGCGGCCTGATCGTTATGGACGAGGACACCTGTATGGTGGATATCGCCAAGTTCTTCCTGGAATTCACCGTAGACGAATCCTGCGGCAAGTGCACCCCCTGCCGGGTGGGTACCAAGCGCCTGCTGGAAAAGCTGGAGAAGATCACCAGCGGCAACGGCACCCTGGAGGACATCGACGATCTGGAGGCCCTGTGCTATTACATCAAGGAAAATTCTCTGTGCGGCCTGGGCCAGACGGCGCCCAACCCGGTGCTGTCCACCCTCAAGTTCTTCCGGGATGAATATGTCGCTCACGTGGTGGATAAAAAATGCCCCGCCGGCGTCTGCAAATCCCTGCTGCATTACGAGATCGTCGCGGACAAGTGCAAAGGCTGTACCGCCTGCGCCCGGGTCTGCCCGGTCGGCGCGATTTCCGGCGTTGTCAAGCAGCCCCATTCCATCGATGTCAGCGCCTGTATCAAGTGCGGCGCCTGCATGGAAAAATGCCGCTTTGGCGCGATCGTCAAACGATAAGGAAGGATGGTGCTGTTAAATGGAAATGGTTAACGTCAAGATCAACGGGATCGCCGTCAGCGTGCCGAAGGGCTCCACCATTCTGGAGGCCGCCCGTTACGCCGGCGTGGAGATCCCCACCCTGTGTTATTTGAAGGATATCAATGAAATCGGCGCCTGCCGCATCTGCGTGGTGGAGGCTACCGGCGCCCGCGGCCTGGTGACCGCCTGCGTTTATCCCGTGGCGGAGGGAATGGAAATTCAGACCAACACCGCCAGGGTGCAGAAGGCCCGCCGCACCACCCTGGAGCTGCTGCTCTCCACCCATGAAAAGAAGTGCCTCTCCTGCGTGCGTTCCGGCGATTGCGAGCTGCAGCAGCTTTGCCGGGATTACGGGGTGGAGGATTCCGGACGCTACGACGGCTTCCGGCCGCATTATGAGCCGGATACCTCCGCCGCCCATCTGGTGCGGGACAACAACAAATGCGTTCTCTGCCGTCGCTGCGTGGCCGCTTGCCGTCAGCAGTATGTGTCGGTGATCGGCCCCAACGACCGGGGTGTGGACACCCACATCGCCTGCGCGTTTGAGAAGCCCCTCAACGACGTTCCCTGCGTGTCCTGCGGCCAGTGCATCGTGGTCTGCCCCACCGGCGCGCTGACCGAAAAGGACGATACCGACAAGATCTGGGAGGCGCTGGCCGACAAGAGCAAGCATGTGATTGTCAGCACCGCCCCCTCCATTCGCGCCACCCTGGGCGAATGCTTCGGTATGCCCATCGGCACCAACGTGGAGGGCAAAATGGTGGCCGCCCTGCGCCGCCTGGGCTTTGAGAAGGTGTTCGACACCAACTTTGGCGCCGACCTCACCATTGTGGAGGAGGCCAACGAGTTTGTCGACCGGGTGAAAAACGGCGGCGTGCTGCCCATGATCACCTCCTGCTCTCCCGGCTGGGTGAAGTTCGCCGAGTATTATTATCCGGATCAGCTGGATCATCTCTCCTCCTGCAAATCCCCGCAGCAGATGACCGGCGCCGTGATCAAGACCTATTATGCCGAGAAGATGGGCATCGATCCCAAGGATATCGTCAACGTTTCCGTCATGCCCTGCACGGCCAAAAAGTTTGAAATCGGCCGGGAGGACGAGGACGCCGCCGGCGTGGCGGATATCGACATCGCCATCACCACCCGGGAGCTGGCCAGGATGATCCAGCGGGCGGGCATCAAGTTCACCGCCCTGCCGGATGAGGAATTCGACGCGCCTTTGGGCGAGGATACCGGCGCAGCCGTGATCTTCGGCGCCACCGGCGGCGTGATGGAGGCGGCCCTGCGCACCGCCAACGACTGGCTCACCGGTGAGGACAACCAGGCAGTGGAGTTCACCGATGTCCGCGGCACCGCGGCCATCAAGGAGGCCGCCTACAACATCGCCGGCCTGGAGGTCAAGGTGGCGGTGGTCAGCGGTATCGCCGGCGCCAATTATGTGATGAACGCCATCCAGAACGGCACCGCTCCCTGGCATTTTGTGGAGATCATGTGCTGCCCTGGCGGCTGCGTCAACGGCGGCGGCCAGCCCACCCAGCCCGCCAGCGTCCGGAACACGGTGGATCTCAAGGCGCTGCGCGCCAAGGCCTTGTACGATCAGGACGCCGGTATGCCGCTGCGGAAATCCCATGAGTCTCCGGTGATCAAGAAGCTGTATGAGGAGTATTTCGACGGCTTCGGCGGCCATAAGGCCCATCACATTCTGCACACCAGCTATGTGGGCCGCAAGAAATTCAAATAAACCGCGCGTTTTTATGCAGGAAGCCCCGGCCGTATGGCCGGGGCTTCCTGCATTCGTGTTTCGTTGGGTGAAAAGCGGCTTTCGTTCAGCTTACCTGCAGGGAATGCATCACCGTCTGGATGTCCTCCTTGTTGTCCGCCGCCATATCGGCCAGCGTCCAGCCGACGATTTCCACAAACTGCCCGTCGGTTTCCATACAAGAGATCCAGTAGGTGAAGGCGAGTCCCTCCACCGTTCCGTCCACCTGGGCGGTATAGCCGGAGCGGCCGTCGATCTGGACAGCCGCGCGGCCGGATACGACGCCATCCTGTGAGCCGTCCGCGATCTCCGCGATCAGCAGCTCGGTCACATCCTCCAGCGTCCGGTCGCCCACATCCTCCTTGTCATAAGGGATCACCATGACATACCGCTCCCTGGAGGTCATGGCGGCCTCTAATACCGCGTAATCGTTGAGCATTCCCGCGGCATCGGCCCAACCAGCGGTCAGGGTCAGGGAATAGCCGCCGTCCTCGCTTGTCAGCGTCGTGCCGCCCCATACCTCCACCAGCTTCACCACATAACAGCCGCTGCTCATCACCAGCATAAGACAGGCGGCCAGCGCCGCCGTCCATTTTCTCCATCCGTTTCCCATGCTCCTCATGATTATCCTCCTCTTACAGCGCGCCGATCAGGCCGAGATAGATGCCGGCCATCCAGTTGACGATGGATGCGGCCAGGAAAACCACGCTCAGGATCAGGCCTGCCGTAGCCATCCCCTTGGCGGTGGATCCCCGGCCCATAGCCCCGGTCACAATGCCGGCAATGCCGCAGCCGACGCCGACAAGGGGGATGAAACAGCCCACGACGGCCACCAGTCCGCAGATCAGGGAGGCGGCGGCCTTCCCCGTGGGATTATGTACCGCCGCCGGAATGGGTGGCATGGGAGGAGCCGCATAGGGGGCGGCCGCATAAGGTGTCGCCGGATAAGCGGAGGCGGGCGCCGCCGTGGTATATATCGGCGGCTGATCGGAGATGGCCGGCGCCGGTCCCGCCGGCACGGGAGCCGCCGCGGCCAAGGGCTGATACAGCAGTCTTGCCAGCGCATCCACCCGGTCCTTGAGCACCTTTTTGATGGCGAAGCCATAAGCGCCGTCCAGCCCCATTTCGCCCACATATACGCCCGGCAGAATCGCCTGCTTGATCCAGGCCTCCAGATGCACATGGCCCTGCAGACTGCTGATCTTGATGAACTGGGGAGCGGTGAGCAGGCCGTTTCCCTTTTTCCATACCGCCTCTCCCTTGTAGAGCTTCTGCTTGAAACCCTCCTTGCTCAGATAGTCCTCCGCGATGAACCGCACCATATCGTCCGGCTTTCCCGTGGGCATCTCTGCGATGAATCTTGCCACTATACCATCCTCCCTTATAACCGTCTTTCCACCGACAGACTGCCGCAAGGCGGAACACGGCATGATTTCCGTCCTTTTCAGTATAGCATGAGAGGATCGGCCGACGCAAGAGAAAGGCGGGATTTCCGTGAATCGGCGGAGCGGCCGCACGGCGGCAAAGGGTAGCCGTTTTTTGCAGAGGCCGCATCGACATGCATCGCCGGCGCTGATATAATAAGGACAAACAGAATAGGCAGTCAAGGTTGCAGCCCCGGGATGCATGAAAAGGGAAGGCGGTGCAAATCTGTAGCAGCTCACTCTACTGTATGGCTGACGAAAGGCGAAATGTCACTGAGCAAGCCGCTTGGGAAGACGCTGAGTAGGAGGAAGCTGAGTCGGGAGACCTGCCTTGATTGACCGATACACATCCGGTGAAGAATGAGAAGGAGACAAGACCTGAACGATGCGTTCGGGATTTTTTATACAAAAAGGCCCCGGAATCCGCTGATTCCGGAGCCTCGGCACGGGATAGGACTATTCCTTCTGCGCGGGAGGAAGCGGGGAGACGGTCAGCCCTTGCGGCCCGACGTCCACCGCGAGGGTGGAGCCGGGGAGCAAATCCTCCGCCAGAATGGTTTTGCCGATAAGAGTTTCCACCTGCCGCTGGACAAACCGCCGCAGCGGCCGGGCGCCATAGACGGGGTCATAGGCGTTGTCCACCATGTAGGCCTTGGCGGCGGAGGAGACGCTGCAGGAAAGCTGCTTGTCCTCCAGCCGCCGGTTGAGATCCTCAATCAGCAGATCGAGAATCCGGGTGACGTCCGGCTTGGTGAGGGGTTTGTAGAAGACGATTTCATCCAGCCGGTTGAGGAATTCGGGGCGGAAGGAATGCTTGAGCAGAGCTTCCACCTCCTCCCGGGCGGCGGCGGTGATGTCCCCCTTTTCGTCGATGCCGTCCAGCAGGATCTGAGAACCCAGGTTGGAGGTCAGGATGATGATGGTGTTCTTGAAGTCCACCGTCCGGCCCTGAGAATCGGTGATCCGGCCGTCGTCCAGCACCTGGAGCAGCACGTTGAACACGTCGGGGTGGGCCTTTTCCACCTCATCGAAGAGCACCACCGAGTAGGGCTTGCGGCGCACCGCCTCGGTAAGCTGGCCGCCCTCCTCATAGCCCACATATCCGGGAGGCGCGCCGATGAGCCGGGAGACGGAGTATTTTTCCATGTATTCGGTCATGTCGATCCGCACCATGTTGTGCTCGTCGTCAAACAGGCTTTCCGCCAGGGCCTTGGCCAGCTCGGTCTTGCCCACGCCGGTGGGACCCAGGAAGAGGAAGGAGCCGATGGGCCGGTTGGGATCCTGAATGCCCGCCCGGGAGCGGATGATGGCCTCCGTCACCTTGGTGACGGCCTCGTCCTGACCGATGACCCGCTTGTGCAGGATGTCGTCCAGGTGCAGCAGCTTGTCCCGTTCCCCTTCCATCAGCTTGGCGGTGGGGATACCGGTCCACCGCTCGATGATCCGGGCGATCTCCTCCTCCGTCACCTTGTCCCGCAGCAGGCTGTTTTTGCGGGATTCCTCGGTCAGCTTCTCCTCGGCCGCCAGTTGTTTCTGCAGCTCCGGCAGCCGGCCGTATTTCAGCTCCGCCGCCTTGTTCAGGTCATAATCCTGCTCCGCCTTTTCAATTTGGGCGTTCAGGTCCTCGATGCTTTTGCGCAGCGTCTGCACCTTGCCGATAGCGGCTTTCTCGTTGTCCCATTTGGCCTTCATGGCGCCGAACTGCTCCCGCATCTCCGCCAGTTCTTTCTGAATCTCCTGCAGATGCGCCTGAGAGATGGCGTCCTTTTCCTTTTTCAGGGCGGCTTCTTCGATCTCGTGCTGGATGATCTTTCGCTGGATCACATCCAGCTCGGTGGGCATGGAATCGATTTCGGTGCGGATCATGGCGCAGGCCTCGTCGATGAGGTCGATGGCCTTGTCGGGCAGGAAGCGGTCGGAGATGTACCGGTCGGACAGGGTAGCGGCGGCGATGATGGCCTGATCCTGGATTTTTACCCCATGATAGACCTCGTAGCGTTCCTTGAGGCCCCGGAGGATGGCGATGGTGTCCTCCACCGTGGGCTCGTTCACCAGCACGGGCTGGAAACGACGTTCCAAAGCGGGATCCTTTTCGATGTACTGGCGGTACTCGTTGAGGGTGGTGGCGCCGATGCAGTGGAGCTCCCCCCTGGCCAGCATGGGCTTGAGCAGATTGCCGGCGTCCATGGCGCCTTCCGTCTTGCCCGCCCCCACGATGGTGTGCAGCTCGTCGATGAACAGGATGATCCGGCCCTCGCTCTTTTTGATCTCGGTGAGAACCGCCTTGAGCCGCTCCTCAAATTCGCCCCGGAACTTGGCACCGGCCACCAGGGAGCCCATATCCAGGGAGAAAATGGTCTTGTCCCGCAGGCTGTGGGGCACGTCTCCCCGGACGATCCGCTGGGCCAATCCCTCCGCGATGGCGGTTTTGCCCACGCCCGGCTCGCCGATGAGAACGGGGTTGTTCTTGGTTTTGCGGGAAAGGATGCGGATCACGTTGCGAATCTCGTCGTCCCGGCCGATGACCGGATCCAACTGCTTGCCCCGGGCCCGCTCCACCAGATCGACGCCGTATTTTTTCAGGGCGTCGTAGGTGGATTCCGGGCTGTCGCTGGTGACGCGGGTGCTGCCCCGGACGGACATCAGCACCTTGAGCACCCCGTCCCTGGTGATGGAATAGGCGTTCAGCAGCTTCTTGACCGCATCGTTGGGGCGGGCGATGAGGGCGAGGAAAATATGCTCCACCGAGACATACTCGTCCTTCATGTTGCCCGCGATTTTTTCCGCCTCGTTGAGGACCTGGTCCACGTCGGCGGAAATATAGATTTTGCCCGCTTCCCGTCCAGGCCCGGTGACATGAGGCAGGCTCTCCACGGCGCGGAGGGCGTCCGCCTCCAGTTGTTCCGCCGGCAGATTCATTTTCAGCAGTAGCTGGGGGATCAATCCCTGCTCCTGAGTCAGCAGCGCGGCCAGGAGATGCTCCTCCTCTAACTGCATGTTCTGATGCTCAATGGCGAGATCCTGGGCGGCTTGGAGGGCCTCTAAGCTTTTTTGAGTGAATTTTTGGGCGTTCATATGGCACACCAGCTTTCCTTCAAAGGGGACCGCGGCGGTTGGACCCGGCCGCAATCCTATGAGCTTACTATAGCCGAGAAATGCATACGGGCGGTTACGAAAATATGAATTATTTATGAATATTAGCACTCTTAGACAAAGAGTGCTAATCGCTGGAAGGCACGTATGCTCTTGAGATCTGGAAAGGTGGCTGCCGGCTGCGGGAAAATCCCGTGAGACGAGCGGCCCTTTTCCCGAACGGAAAGCCTGGTCAGCCGAAGGTCAGGCCCGCGCCGGGGCCCAGCGGCAGACCGGCGAGCATCCAGAGCAGCAGCAGCGCCGCCCAGCCCAGCAGGAAAAAGAGGCTGTAGGGCAGCATGGTGGAGATGAGGGTGCCGATGCCGATATCCGGATCATATTGACGGGCGAAAACCACGATCATGGCGAAGTAGGTCATCAGCGGAGTGATGAGGTTGGTGCAGGAATCCCCGATCCGGTAGGCCACCTGGATCAGCTCGGGGGAATAGCCCAGCAACATGAACATGGGGACGAACACAGGGGCGAGGATGGTCCACTTGGCGGTGGAGGAACCCATGAGCAGGTTGATGAGGGCGACGAACAGCAGGAACAGCAGCATGAGCGGCGGTCCGCCGGCACCGATGGATTGGAGGAATTCCGCGCCGCTTATGGCCAAGATGGTCCCCAGCTTGCTGTAGGCGAAAAAGCTGATAAACTGGGCGGAGATAAACACCAGGGCGATATACCCCCCCATCAGCGCCATGTTTTTCTCCAATTGTCCGCAGACGGCCTTTTCGTTTTTGTATACGCCGGACACCCGGCCGTATACCACCGATGGGATGAAAAACAACAGGGCCAGCAGGGGGATCAGCCCGTCCATCAGCGGGGAGCCGGAGGTGAGGCTGCCGGTTTCGGGGTTGCGCAGGAGCGAGCCGGCGGGGATCGCCGCGGCCGCCAGCAGGATCAGCAGCCCCAGGAAGGTCCAGTTGGCCGCCCGCATGGCGGTGGCTTCCCGCGGGGTCAGCGCCGTCAGCTCCTCCCGCCCACTCTGACCGGGCTGGTAGCTTCCCAGCCGCGGCTCCACGATTTTATCGGTGACTAGGGTGCCGATGAGGACGATGAGGAAGGTGGAGACGATCATAAAGTACCAGTTGCTGGTGGCCAGGACGGTGTAGCCGGGGGCGATAATCCCCGCCGCCTCGGTGGTGATGCCCGCCAGCAGGGGATCCAGCGCACCGATGAGCAGATTGGCGCTGAAGCCGCCGGAAACGCCGGCGAAGGCGGCGGCTAGGCCCGCCAGGGGATGGCGGCCGTAGGCCAGGAACACCAGCGCGCCGATGGGGATCAGCAGCACATAGCCGATATCGGTGGCGATGTTGGACATCACGCCCAGGAACACCAGCATGGGGGTGACGATAACGCGCGGGGTGATTTTCACCAGCTTTTTCAGCACCGCGGACAGGTAGCCGCTGCCCTCGGCGCAGCCCACTCCCAGCATGGTGACCAGCACCACCCCCAGCGGGGCGAAGCCGGTGAAGTTCTTCACCATGCTGGTGAGCATATATACCACGCCCTCCCGGCTGAGAAGGCTGACCGCCTCGACGGTTTGTTCCTCCAGCTCCATGGTCTGGCTGTTGATGACCTCGCCGGTGGCGGAGACCCCCAGCCAGGCGCACAGGGCGGAAAGCAGGATAACCGCCAGGGTGAATATGGCGAACAGGGTGATGGGGTGGGGCAGCCGGTTGCCCGCCCGCTCCACGCCGTTGAGAAACCGGCCGAACAGCGACCGCTTTTCCTTTGCTTTTGCAGCTTTCATCGCTTGACCATCCTTTTCGATTCAAACGCTATCGGGTATAGTGTGGCGCTTTTTAACAGAAAAACACCCGCCGGCTGAAAAAAGACGGCGGGCAGGCGAAGAGGGATGGAAAGGAGGAAAGTGTAAGAAGAAAGGAGGCGGCGGGATCGAGCGATACCGGGAAGGATGGGGGCGGATGGGCGTTCGTTGGTCAAGCGGCCGTGGGAATCGTTCTTTTTTCATAGGCCGTGCAGGCCGCCGTCCCGTTTTTTCTGGATAATGCCGCCGCCCTATGCTATAATGGAGGCAAAATACGAGGATATGGAAGGGTCGACATGGGGAAAACAGCGTTGAAGGTATCGGAATTTCACAGCGTGACGGGGAAGATCCCATACGGGATTTACCGCCCGGAGGGCGACGCACCGGATAAGGGCTTTCCCTTGATTGTGTATCTGCACGGCGCGGGGGAACGGGGGGAACCCTTTGAAAAGGTCTATCGGCACAGCCTTCCCCGGTATATCCAGGCGGGAGAGAGCTTCCCGGCGGTGATTCTCGTCCCCCAATGTCCGGGCCGGGTGGTGTGGAACAATATCGTTTTCGGCCTCAAGGAGCTGATCGACAGCGTCATCCGGGAGTACCGCATCGATCCCCGCCGGGTCAGCATAACGGGGCAGAGTATGGGCGGCTTCGGCACCTGGGAGATGGGACTGACCTACTCCAACTTCTTCTCCTGCATAGCGCCGGTGTGCGGGGGCGGCATGGCGTGGCGGTGCTGCAACCTAATCAATACGCCGGTTTGGGCTTTCCATGGGGATGCGGACGAGGTGGTGCCCCTTTCCGCCTCCCTGGAGATGGTGGATGCGGTCAACCGGGCGGGCGGCGAGGCGCGGCTGACGATTCTGCACGGCGTGGGGCATGACGGCTGGGACTTTATCTTCCATGAGACGGATCTGGTGCATTGGCTGATCGGACACTGCCGGGAGGACTTTTCCGAAAACCGGGAGGCCTTTGACGAGTGGTGAGGCCGTCCGCGCTTCCCGCCCAAAGCGGCGGGAGGAACCGGCTTCGCCGCCGGATGACCAAGCCCCTCTCCCGCGCAAAGGCCTTATCTTTACTGGCCGCAACCCCCGGCCGCGCCTAGGCGCGGCCGGGGGTTGTCTTGTCGCTTAAGCGTTACAACATCACCAGTTGTACTGGTGGGAGATAAGGAAAGCTATAGCGGCCGGTTTTTCCGAAGGGGAAACATTCTGAAGAAGTACCCTACCCTAAAGGAAAGCGGCTGCCGGCGATGCCCCCGGCCTGTTTACGGGTAGTGGCATATGATGCAACAATTAGGATAAAATGCCCTTGAGGGGCCAAGCCGGTAGTATGCTCTTCCTGGGCCTGCACAATCCAGTTCACTGGCGCTTTGGATTGCCGCGTCGGGTTACCCTTCTTCCGGAATGTGCCGCACGAAGGTTTCCACCACCTGCCGGGTGATGTCGTCCGCCTTTTCCCAATCCATGGCGCGGATGTTGAAGCGTTCCATCTTGTCGTGCAGCGCCTTGGCGTCAGCGGCGATCTGAATGGCTTCGTTGAGCAGCTCCCGGGCGGCGCGGCGGTTGAAGGAGAGAATTTGACGCTTGGAGCGCAGCCCCTCGGTATCGGTGAAGCGGGCGGCGTGGATCCGCCGGTAGACGGGGAAATCCGCCTTGTGCCAGGTGTTGGAGGTGGTGAAGCCCAGACCCAGGGAGGGGATGAGCAGATGCTCCAGCTTGTCGTGGGGCGCCAGCGGGCAGGCGCAGGTGACGATATCCAGTCCGGCGTCCAGGGCGCGGCGGCGCAGATCCCCCAGCAGCAGCCGGGAGGCGGCGCCGTGCTCATCCTCCACCGCGTAGATCCGGGGACAGAGGGCCTGGATCGTCTCATGGAAGGTGACGATCCCCTCCGGGGTGACGGCGCTGAGAAAACGGCGGCGCTCCTTCCCTGGCGCGCCGGAGTGGCAGCCGAATTCCCGGGCGGCGATGCGGGCGGCGGTGCGGGCCACCTTCTCCCCGTCGGTGAATTCCTGTAGGATGCGGGCGCTGTCCCCCAGCAGGGAGGCCGCCGCCCCGATGAACTTGCGGCAGCGGACGTGCATGGCGGAGCAGGCGTCGGTGGCGGACATGATGGCGGCGTGTTGCCGATGAAGCAGGTCCCCGTCCATACAGGCGCTCAGGTTGACGATCTGTTCCACCGCGCCCCAATAGCGGGGCTCGATGACGTGGGGAGCGGTGCCGTCCAGAATACAGATTTTCAGCTTGGGGAACAGCACCCCGTCCAGGGATCGGGGATCGGAGGAGCAGTAGATGGCCTCCGGCTCCTGTCCCAGCTCGCTCATGGTGTTCATCACCGTGCGCATCAGGGACGATTTGCCGGTTCCCGGCCCGCTTTTGATGATGTAAGCCTGCCAGCCGTCGCCGGCGTCATACAGATCATCCAGATAACCGACGAAGCCGACCGGCGTGTTGGCGCCGAGGTAGAACCGGACCGGCGCGTGATATTCAAACATGGTCTTCCCTCCTGCAAGCGTTATTGTCTTTCTCATGGTATTCCGCCGGACGGGCACTGGTGTGGATTTTCGTATCATTCCGGGGAATAAGCCGCAAAATAATCCGGCGGGCGGGCAACCCATACAAAATCGGCGGGGGAGGGCGGCCGGGTTTCTATGGGCGCGACCCTTGTAACCCCTTGTCGATTTTGGTATACTGAAGACATAAAGAACAGCGGCCGGACCGCCGGTAAGGGCGGCGCTCCGGCCGCATCCCTTCTCCCTTAAGATTGGAGCGGAAAATGAGCGAGTTCAAAAAAGGAAGCTGGCAGAATTTCGTGGATGTGCGGGATTTCATCGTGCGCAACTACACCCCCTACAGCGGGGACGAGTCCTTCCTGGCCCCTCCCACTAAGCGTACCCTCGCCCTGTGGGACAAGGTTTCCTCCCTGATGAAGGAAGAGCACGCCCGGGGCGGGGTGTACGACATCGACACCCACACCATCTCGGGCATCGACGCCTATGCGCCGGGATATATCGACAAGGAGAACGAGCAGATCGTCGGCCTGCAGACCGCCGCCCCGCTGACCCGGGCCATTATGCCCTTCGGCGGCATCCGGATGGTGCGGGGCTCCCTGGAGGCTTACGGCCGGGAGATGGATCCGGAGATAGAAAACGTCTTCCGCTACCGCAAAACCCACAACGACGGGGTGTTCGACGTGTATACCCCTGAGATGCGGGCCGCCCGCCGTACCGGCATCATCACCGGCCTGCCGGACGCCTACGGCCGGGGCCGGATCATCGGCGATTACCGCCGGGTGGCCCTGTACGGGGTGGATTTCCTCATCGAGGAGAAAAAGAGATCCCGGGACGAGGCGGACTTCAGCGTTATGGATTCCCGGGCCATCCGGCTGAGAGAGGAGCTGGCCGAGCAGATCCGGGCGCTGGAGGCGCTCAAACGGATGGCCGCTTCCTACGGCTTCGATATTTCCAGCCCCGCCGGCGACACCAGGGAGGCTTTCCAGTGGCTGTATTTCGGTTATCTGGCGGCGGTGAAGGAGCAAAACGGCGCCGCCATGTCCATCGGCAGGGTATCCACCTTCTTAGATATCTACGCCCAGCGGGACCTGGAGGAGGGACGGTATACCGAGAGCGAGATTCAGGAAATTGTGGATCATTTCGTCATGAAGCTGCGGATGGTCCGTTTCCTGCGCACCCCCTCCTATGACGAGCTGTTCAGCGGCGACCCCACCTGGGTGACCGAAGCCATCGCCGGGCTGTGCACCGATGGGAGGCACATGGTCACCAAGATGTCCTTCAGGTTCCTGCACACCCTTACCAACCTGGGGCCGGCGCCGGAGCCCAACATGACGGTGCTGTGGAGCCCCCGGCTCCCCGCCGCCTTCAAGCTTTACTGCGCCAAGATGTCCAAGGAAACCTGCTCCATCCAGTATGAAAGCGACGAGCTGATGCGCAAGAAGTTCGGGGACGACTACGGCATCGCCTGCTGCGTGTCCGCCATGCGGATCGGCAAGCAGATGCAGTTTTTCGGCGCCCGGGCGAATCTGGCCAAGGCGCTGCTTTATGCCATCAACGGCGGCCGGGATGAGAAAAGCGGCCTGCAGGTGGGGCCGGAGCTGCTGGCCTGCCGGGGGAAATATCTGGAATACGACGACGTCATGCGAAAGTTCGACGCCATCTGCGACTGGCTTTCCGGCCTGTATGTAAATACCCTCAACGTTATCCATTATATGCATGACAAATACTGCTATGAGAAGCTCCAGATGGCCCTGCACGATAACGAGGTGTTCCGCACCATGGCCTGCGGCGTGGCGGGCCTGTCGGTGGTGTGCGATTCCCTGTCCGCCATCAAATACGCCCGGGTCCGTCCCATCCGGGATGAAAGCGGCCTGGCGGTGGATTTTGAGGTGGAGGGTGACTTCCCCAAATTCGGCAACAACGATCCCCGGGTGGACGACATCGCCGTGTCGGTGGTGAAGATGTTCATGAGCAAGCTGCAGAAATGCCCCACCTATCGGGAATCCAAGCCCACCATGTCCATCCTCACCATCACCTCCAACGTGGTATACGGCAAGAAAACGGGCAGCACCCCCGACGGCCGCAAGGCCGGGGAGCCCTTCGCCCCCGGCGCCAATCCCATGCACGGGCGGGACAGCCACGGCTGCGTCGCCTCCATGATGTCGGTGGCCAAGCTGCCCTACGACTACAGCGAGGACGGCATCAGCTACACCTTCTCCATCGTGCCCACGGCGCTGGGAAGGGACGAGGCGGAGCAGGCGGAAAACCTGGTGGATCTGATGGACGGTTATTTCGGCGAGGGAGGGCACCACATCAACGTCAACGTCCTTAACCGGGAGGTGCTGCTGGATGCGATGGAGCATCCCGAGCAGTATCCCCAGCTCACCATCCGGGTTTCCGGCTACGCGGTCAACTTCATCAAGCTCAGCCGGGAGCAGCAGTTGGATGTGATCAACCGTACCTTCCACACCCGGTTTTGACCGGAGGGAGGAGAAAATGCCATGACGAACGTGACCGGCCGGATCCATTCGGTGGAGAGCTTCGGCGCGCTGGATGGGCCGGGCATCCGCTATGTCCTGTTCCTGCAGGGCTGCCCGCTTCGCTGCCTGTTCTGCCATAATCCTGATTCCTGGCGGCCGGACGCAGGGCAGGAGATCGGTTCTGTGGATGTGGTGCAGGATATCCTCCGCTACCGGCATTTTATCCGCCGCGGAGGCGTCACCCTTTCCGGAGGGGAACCGCTGATGCAGCCCGATTTCTGCGCTTCCATCCTGGAGGGCTGCCGGGAGCACAGCCTCCACACCGCTTTGGACACCTCCGGGGCGGTTTCCCTGCTCCATTGCCGGAAAGCGGTGGACGCGGCGGATATGCTGCTGCTGGACATTAAGGCGGCGGACGACGCCCTGTTCCGGCGGATCACCGGCCGGGGAATGGACAACACCCTGGAAATTCTCAACCGCTGCGAGAACACCATGAAGCCGGTGTGGATCCGCCATGTGCTGGTTCCCGGCCTGACCCTGGAGCGGGAGCAGCTCCATCGCCTGGGCCGGCTGCTGAAACCCTATCGCTGTATAGAACGAGTGGAGCTGCTGCCCTTTCACAAGCTGGGCGAATATAAATGGGAGTCTTTACAGCTTGGCTATACCCTGGGCGATACCCAGCCGCCGGAGCCGGAGCAGGTGGAGGAGGCCCGTTTCCTGCTTCAGGGCTACGGCCTGAACGTCCGGTGAGGATGAACGATTTCTCTTATCAGTAAAAGGTCCTTCCGCTTATGCGGAAGGACCTTTTAAAGTCGGCGGAAGAGGCCGTGCCGGGCGGTATTCGGAGAATTTATTGGAAAATGACTTTTCTCCTTTTCGAAAGCATGGTATACTATAGAAAACCCGATGGGTTTTCTAAACAAAAATGCTGTCGCTGCGTATCTTCATGATATAATAGCCGCATTACCGCGCAGGACTGGCACATAAGCGCGGGGCTGCCTCCCTCATGCGCGGCCGCTGGCAGCGGTTGACAGGGGACAACACGGTTTTCCGGCAAGAAAAGGGGCGCCGGCATCGTTGTCCTTGGTCGCCTTGCCAGCTCCTCTTTTTCACTGCCGAAAACCGCCGAAGGACTCGCCGCCGGGTAAGGCCGCAGGCTGTGGGCGGGCCGCTCTTTTGGCCGGCGGCGGGCGCGTTTGCTTTTGTCAAAGATGCTATAGAGGTTTAAGGGATAAAGGAGCGTCATCGTTTATGAATCGACGGTTGTACCGTCTGCTGCTATGGCTGCTGCCGGCCATGCTGCTGATCACGGGCTGCGGGGAAGGCTCCGGCGCCTCCTCCGGCGCCGCGTCCTCGCCTCCCACCCACGCGGCTTCGTCTGGGGGAAGCACCGCCGCGCCGTCCGCCGGCCAAGATCCGTCACCGGAGGGAGAGCTCACCGTCACCGTATTTCAGACGGGGAAATCGGACTGCATCCTGATCGAGACGGCCGGCGGCGCTGCGCTGATCGATACGGCGGACAAGGGGGACGGCAAGGAGCTGGTACAGGAGCTGGAAAAACGGGGCGTCCGGAAGCTGGAGCTGCTGCTGTTGACTCATCTGGATAAGGATCACATCGGCGGCGCGGCCCGGATTTTGGAGAATTTCCCGGTGGAGCGGCTGGTTCAGGCGGATTACGACGAGGACAGCGGCCCCTATGAGAAATACCAGGAAGCCTGCGCCGCCCTGGGGCTGACGCCGCTGCGGCTGCGGGAGGAGATGACGCTGACCCTGGGCGGCGCGTCGCTGACCCTGACGCCGGGCGCCCATCCTCCCTATGAGCAGGACAACGATTATTCCATCATCACCGCCATGGAGTATGGCGAGATACGGTTTCTTTTCGCGGGGGACGCGGAAAAGGAGCGTTTGGGAGAGTTCCTCTCTTCCGGCGGTGGGCCGGCGGATTTCCTCAAGGTTCCCCATCATGGGCGGTATAACGGCCTCAGCGCCGCCTTTTTGGATGCGGTGCGTCCCGCGTGGGCGGTGATCACCTGCTCGGAGAAGGAGCCGCCGGAGGAAGAGCTGCTGGAGCTGCTGCGGCGGGGCGGAGCGAAGACGCTGCTGACCTCCGGCGGGCCGGTAACGGCGGTGAGCGATGGAAAAACGCTGGCGGTGACCCAGGGATAGGAGCGGACGGGTGGAACGGTTTTTGACGGTGGGCCAGCAGGTTCTGGCCTTGTTTATTCTGATATTTATCGGCGTGATCTGCGGGAAAAAGAGGATTTTGCAGGAAAACGCGGTCCGCACCCTGGCGGATCTCACCCTGCTGATCGCCACCCCCTGCGTGATCGTGGAATCCTTCCTGCGGGAGGTGGAGGCGGAGAAGCTCCTCTGGCTGGGGGTGGCCGCGCTGGCGGCTGTGGCGGTTCATCTGCTCTCCATCCTGGCGGCACGGCTGGCGGTGAGGGATGAGAAGGAGGCGCGCCGGCGGGTGCTGCGCTTCGGCGTGGTATTCTCCAACGCCGGATATATGTCCATTCCCCTGCAGAAGGCGCTGCTGGGGGAGGACGGTGTGCTGGTAGGGGCCGCCTACCTGGTGGTGTTCAATCTGGTGCTGTGGAGCTACGGCCTGCTGGAGATGAGCGGCGACCGCCGCAGCCTGTCGGTGAAAAAGCTGGTGTTCAATCCCGGTATGATCGGGTTGGCGGCGGGACTTGTGGTTTTTCTGCTTCCCTTCCCGCTGCCGGAGGTGTTCGCGGTGCCCATCCGGGGCCTTTCCGCCCTGAACACGCCTCTGCCCATGCTGGTGATCGGTTACTATCTGGGCCAAACCGATCTGAAGCAGGCCCTGCGGGATAAGCAGGCCTATTGGGCGGCCGGGCTGCGCCTGGTGGTATTGCCGCTGCTCTCGCTGGCGGGGATGTGGCTGTGCGGGTTGCGCGGGACGGTGCTGGTTTCCTGCATGATCGCCGTCAGCGCCCCTGTGGCGGCGGCCACCACCATGTTCGCTACCCGCTACGGCCAGGATACCGCCCTGTCGGTGAATCTGGTGTCCCTGTCCACCCTGTTTTCGGCCCTGACCATGCCCCTGATCGTAGGGCTGGCGCAGTTGATTGCCTGACGGAAAACGGAAAGGAGTTTTTTGGCAGAATGGAACCTGGCTCATGGATACTCGTCGGGGTGCTGGTGGTACTGGTGGTACTCTCCGCCTATTTTTCCGCCACGGAAACCGCCTTTTCCAGCCTCAACCGCATCCGGCTGAAAAGCCTGGCGGAGGGCGGCGATAAAAAAGCCGCCCTGGCCCTGTCGCTGGAAGAAAATTATGACAAGCTGCTGTCCACCATCCTCATTGGGAACAACATCGTCAACATCGCCTCTGCCTCCATCGCCACGGTGGTGTTCGTCGCTTTTCTGGGGGATCTGGGGGTGACGGTATCCACGGTGGTGATGACGGTGGTGGTGCTGATTTTCGGGGAGATTTCTCCCAAAAGCCTGGCGAAGCAGAACGCCGAGGCCTTCGCCATGTTTTCCGCGCCGATACTGCGGGTGATGATGGTGCTTTTCACGCCGCTGAATTTCCTGTTCATGCAGTGGAAAAAGCTCCTCAACCGGATTTTCCGGCCCAGGGAAACGCCCGGCATCACCGGCGAGGAGCTACTCACCCTTGTGGAAGAGGTGGAAAACGAGGGCAGCATCGGCGCGCATGAGGGAGAGTTGATTCGGGCGGCCATCGAGTTCGACGACCGCAGCGTGGAGGAGATTCTCACTCCCCGGGTGGAAATGGCGGCGGTGGCGGAGGAAAGCGACGCCGGAGAGGTGGAGGAGGTTTTTCTCAGCGAGGGCTACTCCCGCCTGCCGGTTTACCGGGAAACGGTGGATACCATTGTAGGCGTGATCCATGAAAAGGAGCTGTACGCCGCCATACATGAAGGAGTGCCCTGGCAGACCAAGCTCCAGCAGCCTCTCTGTGTGCCGGAAGGGATGAAGATTTCCGCTCTGCTGCGGCAGTTGCAGCAGGCCAAGGCCCATCTGGCCGTGGTGGTGGATGAGTTTGGCGGCACCTGTGGGCTGGTGACCATGGAGGACATCCTGGAGGAGCTGGTGGGCGAGATCTGGGACGAGCACGACGAGGTGGAGGAGGATTTCCGCCGGATCGACGACAGAACGGTGGAGGCTGCCGGCGGCGCCCGGGTGGAGGATCTGTTTGAGCTGATGGGATTGGAGGCGGATTGTGACGCCTTAACGGTCAGCGGCTGGACGATGGAAGAGCTGGGCGCGGTTCCCCAGGAGGGGGATGCGTTCGAATACGGCGGCCTGCTGCGGGCGACGGTGTCGAAGGTGGAAAACCGTCGGGCGGAGCGGGTACTGGTGACCCGGTTGCTGGAAACATGAGTTCCCTCTTTGGCGCCGCCCTTCGTGGGACGGCGGAAGGAAAAGACAGCATAAAGCGCGCCGCGAATTCTATTCGCGGCGCACTTTATGCTTAGACTGTTGAAAAAGTCGTTTCGTGAAAATATTGTACGAAAAGTTTTCGCCCGCCTTTGGCGGAAGGCGGTGGGGTCGAGAGGCCAAGCCCCGCCGCATCCCGCAGGGCGCGAAAGTGCGCAGGAGGGCGGGCATCCCACTGGTATGTTTTTCGGTGGGACTCCTCTCGGGGCCATGGCCGGGGCCCACGCTTTTATGAAGCGGGATTTCGGCGGAGCGGGAGGCGTTTAAACCACCGTTTTATAAAAGCGGATGGAAAAGGTGGTTCCCCGCCCGGGATAGCTGTCCGCCGTGATGTCCCCGTTTTGCTGGAGAATAATGCTTTTCGCCATGGCCAAGCCGATGCCCACGCTGTCTTCGTGGGCGTTCCGGCCACGGTAAAACCGGGTGAAGATGTGGGGCAGATCCTCTTTGGGGATGCCCTCGCCGGTATCGGCGATGCGGATCTGGGTATAGATGGGGTTGCCCTCCCAGGCCACCTGCAGCCGGCCACCGCAAGGGGTGTGCTCCATGCAGTTTTTCAGAATATTGATGAGGGCTTCCATAGTCCAATGGGCGTCGCCTATAAAGTACACCCCCTCGCCCCCCTCCAGCTCCAGGGTCTGTTCCTTGAGCTCCATGGGAATCAGCAGGGGAGAGACGGCCTTTTCCACCAGACTGCGCACGTTCACCGGGTCCTTCTTCATCACCGCCACCCCGGCATCCAGCTTGGACAGCTTGAGCAGGGAGGAAACCAGCCATTCGATCCGCTCCAACTGCGCCCGGAGGCGGCCGGTGAACTCCCGGCGTTTTTCCTCCGGCAGTTCGCTGTCCTGCAGCAGATCCGCCATCATCAGCATGGAGGTCAGAGGCGTTTTCAACTGGTGAGAGATATCCGCCATGGAATCGGACAGGGATACCTTTTCCTGCCGCAGCCGCTCGTTGTATTCCGAGAGCATCGCCGTGACCTTGTACAGCTCGCTTTTGAGGATGCTCAGCTCCCCTTCCTCGTTGTCCCGCACGTCCAGGCTGTAGTCGCCTCCGGCGATTCGGCGGAGGTTGGCAGCCAGCTTTTCCATTTCCCGGTAGCGCCAGGCGGTAAAGAGGAGGGCCACCGCGGCCACGGCGAGAGAGCCGCCCAAAGCCGCCAGACCGGTCCATACGTCGCGGCAGAATCCGGCAGCGGCCGCTACGGCGGTGGTCAGCCCCAGCAGTACGCAGAGCCGCTGCACCTCCTGGCTGCGGAAAAAGGTCATGGGTCACTCCCCCTTCCCGATGCGATAGCCCAGGCCCCGCACCGTTTGGATGATCACCGGGTTCTGCGGGTCGTCCTCGATCTTTTCCCGCAGCCGTTTGATGTAAACGGTCAGGGTGTTGTCGTTGACAAAGTCCCCCGACACGTCCCATATGCTTTCCAGAAGCTGGTTGCGGGAGAGAATCCGCCCCTCGTTGTTGACCAGGGAGAGGAGAAGCCGGTATTCCAGCGCGGTGAGGAACACGTCCCGGCCCTCCTTGTACACCTTGCCTTGCGCGGTGTTGATCTGCACGCTGCCGAAGGTGTAGACGTTTCCCGCCTCCGTCCGGCCGCAGCGGCGCAGCACGCTGCGGATGCGGGAAACCAATTCCCGGAGCCGAAAGGGCTTGGTGATATAGTCGTCCGCCCCCATGTCCAGGCCCATGACGATGTTACCCTCGTCATCCCGGGCGGTGAGAAAGATAACGGCGGCGCCGTCGTTTTTGGCTTTGATGGCCCGGCAGACGTCGTAACCTGTGCCGTCGGGGAGGGACAGATCCAGTATCGCCAGGTCGAACCGCTCCGTCTGCAGCCGTTCCAGAGCGGGGCGGACGGCGGTACAGACCACGGTTTCGAAGCCCTCCTGGCGCAGCGAATATTCCAGTCCCATGG
>CAKTTT010000021.1 GCA_934615635.1 uncultured Eubacteriales bacterium
CCGCTACCCTATATCGTTTGGACGGTGACGAATTCGGTGTTATCTTCCGCGGCGGAAGCCGGGAGGCGGTGCGACGGTTCTACGGTAATGTGCAGGAAACCTTGGATCATCAGCAGGTTTACGAGGATAAAAAGTACTATTGTACCATTTCGGGCGGCTGTGCCTTTTCACCGGAAAACGGGAGCGGTTATCTGCAACTGATCAAGTACGCCAATTATTCCCTGGAGTATGCCAAATCCAAGGGGAAAAACCGCATGTATTTCTTTTCAGATAAGATATTGGAGCACAAGGAACGCTCCCTTGAGCTGACAGAACTGCTGCGGGAGAGCGTGGACAATGGATTCAGGGGCTTTGAGCTGTATTATCAGCCCCAGGTTTATGCTTCGGACGGACGCTTAAGGGGGATGGAGGCGCTTTGCCGGTGGAAATGCGAGAGATTCGGTCCGGTTCCTCCGTCGGAATTCATTCCGCTTCTGGAGGAAAGCGGAATGATTCTCACCACGGGAAAATGGATTTTTGAAGAGACGGTGAAAACCTGCGCCCGTTGGCACGCCGCGGGAGCGCCCCCCTTCACCGCCAGCGTGAATCTCTCCTGCCTTCAGATAGAAGACAGCGATTTTCTGAATTTCATGGAGGAGACGCTGCGGCAATATCGGATCCCCGCCTCTATGATGGAAGTGGAGCTGACGGAGAGCTATATCGCCTCCAATATCGAGACGCTCGCAGAAAGCTTTCGCCGGATCCGCCGGATGGGGTTGAGCATCGCCATGGACGATTTCGGCACGGGCTACTCATCCTTGGGCATTCTCAAGCTGTCCCCGGCGGATGTGGTCAAGATCGACCGGACCTTTGTCAAAGGAATTCTCACCAGCACCTTCGATGCGACGTTTATCCGCTTTATCGTCGAGCTGTGCCATGACGTGGGAATCCGCGTATGTCTGGAAGGGGTGGAAACCGCGGAGGAATACGCCCTCCTCCGGTCTATGCAGCCGGATTATATTCAGGGCTTCTATTTTGGCCGTCCGATGCCTGCGGCGGATTTTGAAGGGCATTTCTTGTTCGAGAAGACCGGTAAGGACGTGAAAAAAGATGAAAACTGGTGATACCGGCTTCTGCCCGGTTTATAAAAAATGCGGCGGCTGCCAATTGCAGAACCTTACGTATCCGCAGCAACTGCGTTACAAGCAAAACCGGGTGACCGAACTTTTGGGCCGCTTCCATGTGGTCAGCCCGATTATCGGCATGGAAAATCCGCTCCATTACCGCAACAAGGTTCAGGCCGCTTTCGGCACGGCCCGGAACGGCAAGATCGTTTCCGGCGTCTATCAATCCAGTACCCACCGCATTGTGCCGGTGGATTCCTGCATGATCGAGGATGAAACGGCAGATGCCATTATCGTGACCGTCCGGCGATTGTGTGAAAGCTTCGGGATTCCGGCTTATAACGAGCACACATGCCGCGGTTTTTTGCGGCATGTGTTGGTAAAGCGCGGATTCTCTAGTGGACAAATCATGGTGGTGCTGGTGGGCAGCGGCCCCGTTTTCCCCGACCGGAACCATTTCGTGAAGGCGCTGCTGAAGGAGCACCCCACCATCACCACCATCCTGCACAATATCAATCCCTATCGTACCAGTCTCGTGCTGGGAGAGCAGGAGAAGATATTGTATGGACCGGGAAAAATTGAGGATACTCTTTGCGGCTGTCTGTTCCGCATTTCCGCCCGTTCCTTTTATCAGGTCAATCCGGTACAGACGGAACGGCTTTATGGTAAAGCGATAGAATACGCCGGCCTGACGGGCGGAGAAAGGGTTATCGACGCTTATTGCGGCATCGGCACTATCGGCATTGTGGCGGCCCGGCATTGCGAGCAGGTCCTGGGAATTGAACTGAACCGGGAAGCCGTGACGGATGCCATTGCCAACGCCAGACGGAACGGGCTGAAAAACATCCGATTCTATAATGCCGATGCAGGGGAGTTCCTAGAAGAAATGGCTGCCCAGGGTGAGCAGGCGGATGTGGTGATGATGGATCCCCCAAGAGCGGGAAGCAGCGAGAAATTTCTTGGTTCCGTGGCCCGTCTGTCTCCCCAAAGAGTGGTGTATATCTCCTGCAATCCTGAGACGCTGCAGCGGGATTTGAATATTTTGACCGCCAAGGGATACCGGGTAAAGGCGATCCAGCCGGTGGATATGTTTCCCTTTACCAACCACGTGGAGTGCGTAGTATTATTGTCTAAGGTTTGAAAAAATGCTATAAAACAGTGTGTTTTCCGGCTTTTTCGGGGGAAGAGTATTCTGTTAAAGACCCGAAGAAGCCCGGTTGCTTTATAGGAAAACACATCTACCTGATCAGGATGTAAACGCGGATTACTTATCGCGGGTTGACGGATAGGATGGACCGTGGGTTTAATGACGGAAAAATTGCGATTTGTGGAGATGAACCCATGAAAGGATTTGAAAGAAGCAATCCCTTATTTTCTCTATGCGGCTTAAATTGCGGGCTGTGTCCGATGCACTTAGGCCATCATTGTCCTGGCTGCGGTGGCGGAGCTGGAAATCAGTCGTGTAAAATAGCAAAGTGCAGTTTGGAGCATGGCGGTTTAGAGTATTGCTTTGAATGTAGCGACTATCCTTGCGAAAAGTATGGCCGTATCGATGAGTTTGATTCGTTTATTTCCCATCAAAATCGAAAGATGGATATGGAAAAAGCCAAAGAAATCGGGATGGAGGCCTATAATCGTGAACAAACCGAAAAAATCGAAATATTAAATTCCCTTTTATCCCGCTATAATGATGGACGCAGAAAAAGCTTTTTTTGCGTAGCAGTCAATCTTTTGGATTTGCAGGATATTAAGAAAATCATGGGGCAAATTCCGGAAAGCCCTGCTTTTGATAATGGATCTTTGAAAGAAAAAAGCGATTATGTAGTCGGCTTATTTCAAGACGTCGCCAAAGCCAAGAATGTAGAACTAAAAATCCGAAAGAAAAAATAAACGGCTATTTAGTATCAGCATGTCATTTGACAAATAACAGAAAAGGTTATCCTATGCGGGCGCGACGAGAAGCTATGCCGACCCGCATAAAATAACCTTTATCTATCCAGAAGTAGCTGTTTATCCCTTCTCCTCAAGCGCCTTCATGGCCGATTCCTCGGCAAACTGCTTGCTGTATAGGTCGTGATAATATCCCTTTTTTCGCAGCAGCTCCAGGTGCTTGCCCTGTTCCACAATCCGTCCGTCCCGTACCACCAGGATCAAATCGGCCTGCCGGATGGTGGACAGCCGATGCGCGATGAGGAAGGAGGTCCGATCCTTGAGCAGATGGGAAATCGCGGCCTGGATGAGCTGCTCGGTCTGGGTGTCGATGGAGGAGGTGGCTTCGTCCAGCACAAAAATCCGAGGATCCGCCAGCACGGCCCGGGCGAAGGAAATCAACTGCTTCTCGCCGGTGGAGAGGCGGTCTCCGCCCTCGCCGACCGGGCTCTCATAGCCGTTTTCCAGCTTATCCACGACGGTATCGGCGCTGACGGCCTCCGCCGCCCTTCGTATCTCCTCATCGGTGGCGTCCAGCCGACCGTATCGGATATTTTCCATGACGGTGCCGGAAAAAAGGTGGGGATTCTGCAGCACATAGCCGATATTGCTGTGCAGCCAGAGCTGGCTGCGTTCCCGGTAGTCCTTGCCGTCGATGAGGATGCGGCCGGCGGTGGGCTCGAAGAAGCGGCAGGCCAGATTCACCAGAGTGCTTTTGCCGGCGCCCGTCTCACCCACAATCGCCACCGTGGTGCCCGCCGGGATCTTGAGATTGAAGTGGCTGAGCACCTCCTCCTTCCCGTCGGGATAATGAAAGCTCACATCCTCAAATTCGATATCGCCGCGGATAGGCTCCCAGTTTTCCCGCTTGGGATGGAAAGCGTCGCCGTACCTGGCGATAACCTCCGGGGAGTCCGTGATCTGGGGCCGCTGATGCAGCAGCCCCGTCACCCGCTCGATGTTGGCCTGCATGGAGATCAGTTCCGCGAGGTTCCGCGCCAGTTGCTGAATCGGTTCGAATATCCCCACGGCGTAGGAGGTAAAGGCGGACAGGGTCCCCAGCGGCAGCAGGTGATCCAACACCATGAAGCCGCCCCGCGCCAGCACGATGGCCGTAGCCAGTGAGCTGAAGAGAAGCACCAGCGGGATATACACGGCGCTGAGCCGGGAGGCTCGTACGGCGGAGATCCGCATTTCCTGGGTCAGCCGGCGAAACTCCTCGTGATTTTGTTCTTCGATGACCAGGGTTTTGGAGGTTTTGGCCCCCATGATCCCCTCGTTGAAGGCGCTGGTAATTTGGGAATTGATTTTGCGCACCTTTCGATTCCAATGCAGAATGCGGTTTTGGAAATAGGCCGTCAGCGCCGCAATGACCGGCACCACCAGGATAATCAGCAGCGCCAGCTTCCAGTTGAGGAGTAGCATGGCCACAAAGACGCCCAGCACATATCCCAAAGCCCAGAGCATATCGAAAAAGTTCCAGGCCACCATGGCGGCGATACGGTTGGTGTCGCTCATAACCCGGGAGAGGATATAGCCCACCGGCGTCACGTTGTAGTAGGAGAAGGAGAGGGTCTGCAAATGCACAAAGCAGGCGCGCTTGAGATCCCGGCCGAAGTGCATTTCGATGCGCATGGCGCCCCGGGTGAAGATGATCACGCTGATGGCCTGCAAAGCGATGACCGCCGCGTACACCCCTGCGAAAATCCACACCCCCTCCAGGGTGCCCGCTTCAATAAACCGATCGATGGCGTCCCGCTGAAAGAGCGGAAGCAGAATGTCGATCAGCGCGCAGACCATGTTAAAAATTAGGACCAGCAGCAGGGTGCGGCGATAAGGCTTTAAATAGGGCAGCAGCCCCTTCCACACCTTCAGGTCGAAGGATTTGTTGTATTCTTGTTCTTCATAAGCCATTGGTTTGATACCCAACCCTTTCCGGTTCTTTCCGGAGAACCTATTGCATGGTATCCTCCAGCAGCGCGCGGTCGTCGCTGCTCATCTGGATGTCGTAAATGCTTTTATAGATCCCTTCCTGGGCGATCAGCTCCTCATGCGTTCCCATTTGCGCCACCCGCCCGCCGTCCAGCACCAGGATCCGGCTGGCCTGCATCAAGGTGGTGATCCGATGGGAAATGAGAATAACGGTGGAACCCGTTTCATGCTCCCGCAGGGCCGCCCGGATCTGTGCATCCGTTTCCGCGTCCACCGCGGAGAGGGAGTCGTCAAAAATCATCACCGGCGCCTGCTGCATGAGCATCCGGGCGATGGCCACCCGCTGCTTCTGGCCGCCGGACAGGGTAACGCCCCGTTCGCCCACAATGGTGTCGTAGCCTTCCGCAAAATCCACGATAGCCCCATCTACGCAGGCGACATCCGCCGCCCGCCGGATGTCTGCAAATTCCGCTCCGGGACGGGTAGCGGCGATATTCTCTCGGATGGTACGGGAGAAGAGAAACGGCTCCTGCAGCACCATACCGATGTTCCGTCGCAGCCAGGAGCGGCGGATTTGCCGGATATCCACCCCGCCGATGGTGATGGAGCCGCCCTCCTCCGGCAGATCATACAAGCGGTCCAGCAGGTGCATGAGCGTGCTTTTACCGCTTCCCGTACCGCCCAGGATGGCAAAGGTGCTCCCGGCCGGAATGGTGAAGCTGACATCCTTGAGCACCGGCGCCTGCTCCTCGTAGGCGAATCGGACGTGATCGAATACAATGTCGCCGTTCAGCGGCGGCTCCAGTGCATCGGCGGAATCCTGCTCCTCCTCCGCATCCAAAATATATCCCACCCGGTCGATGGAAACGCCGGCCTTGCTCATCTCGGAAAGAATCCGGCCCAGTCCTCTCACCGGCCAGGCGAGGGAAGCGTTGTAGGATACCAGGGCCAGAAATTCTCCCACCGTAATGCTTCCGTTCACCGTTTCCATCACACCCAGTACGATTACCGTGAGAATTTGCAGACCAGTAATCAGGTCGCCTATACCCCAATAGGCGCTCAACAGCCGGCCCAGCCGCACCCATAAAGAGGCGAAGCGGTTGTTTTTTTCATCAAACCGCTGGATTTCAAACTGCTCCCTGCCGAAGGCACGAACCACCCGGACGCCGGTCAGGTTTTCCTGCACCACACCGGAGAGTTCGCCCTCCGCTTCGTCCGCCGTGCGGAAGCGGCGGGCGATCCGGGAATAGAAAAAGCCAGAATATCCCATAATCACCGGCAGAAAGGCAAGGGCCACCAGCGTGATCTTCACATTCATCGACAGCATCAGCGCCATGGACAGGCCGATGAGAAAGACCGTGCGGAAAACCTCCAGCAATTGCAGGGTGACAAAGTTGCGCACCACCTCTACGTCCGAGGTACATCGCTGAATGATTTCGCCTGTTTGATGCTTGGTGTGCCAGGCGAAGGGTAGCTTTTGGATATGTTCATACAGCCTGTCGCGCAGCGACTTAATGAAGGTTTCCGAACCTTTGGCCGTTTGCATACGGCTGACGTAGTTGCACACGCCGGATAGAGCGGACACGATCATCACCGCCGCCGCGGTCAGCAGCAACGCGCTGACCACGCCGGTCCGGCCGTCCAGACCCAGGAAGCGGATCAGCCAATCAGGAAGAGCGTAGGGCTCTCCGCCGATCACCGAATCCACCGTGGTCCGAATAATCATGGGCGTTAAGGCGTTAAAAGCTGTATTCAGCATGGAAAAGACCAGCGCGACAAGGAACATACGCAGGCTTCCCCTTAAAAAATGGGCGATCAGCCGCATCCTGCTTGATTTCGGCGTTGTTTGCGTTTCCAATTTTGTTTCCCTCCTATAGTCAGGCTTCCCATCTGTCTCAAACGACAAAAAACGCTCCTGATGATGTCATCAGGAGCGTATATGTCCCGCGGCCCGAATCAGCCGCGCAGAAATAAGCTCTGCTTGCCGCTCAGGACAGACGGGCAAAACGATCCCGATAGTCACGAACCAGTTCAAATCTGTTTCTCATCCTGCCCGCCTCCTTTTCTTCCAAATTTTTGCAATGGGTTTAGTATACGCTGAATTCCTTCGGATTGTCAAGAGGTTTTCCTTCTTTTTTCTTGGTCTCTCCTTAAAGACCGTTTGCTTTTTCTCATTCCGGCATCCGTCTTGACATTGGAAGGGCCTTATGGGTGATTCTCATGCTCCTGTCATTACAAAAAGACGGTTTTTTTGAGCCAATGAAGCATAAACCGTTGTTTTTTATAAAAAGACAGAAAAGACTTTTGCTAATATATTGACAGTCAAGGAAAAACATGGTAATCTTATCGAAAATTGAATATTTGGCAAAACCGGTGAAAACCGGCGACGCAAAGCTAAAGGGTCTTCGTCCACATGGACATGACAGCCAGTTGCAGCAGACACACTGACATTTTTTGATGCACAGTGTTTTTGTTTTATGCCCTGTCAACCTGCAAGCTTTTCGCCTGCGGGTTTTATGTTCCCACAAACGCTGGTTGTTGTCGGGTACAGCGCATATCACAACATATAAAGGAACAGGGTGTAAGGATGGAGTATCAATTGACAACGGGCGACTTCTGTGTGGACGAAACGACCTATACGGCTTACGGTATTCGCTACGGGGATATTTTATTTGACGATGTGACGCTGGATCGGGAGGCAATGAACGCTTTAGTGGCTCTTTGTAACCGGGAAACCTTGTCTTGCGTCCACCTGGGAGAGGTTATAGAGGATTTTTGCGCGACGACGGAACACATAAAATGGATGAAAGCGATTTGACGGCTGAAGGCGTCCCGCCGTTCGCGGCTGCAGGGAGAATCGGTTTTCCGGCGCGATCTGGCAGGGGGCGGTTATGTGGAAGAACGCGGCTATCGGGTTTGTGAGCGGATGCCAAGGGGAGAAGTCGATGACCTGCGTCCATTTTATCGAGAACTCAGAAAGGAGGCCCTTGGTATGAATCCCGAAATCGAACTGCGGTGGCTGCGGTCGCCGGATGATCTGACCGCGCCTTTTGCCCTGCGTATCCGCGTGTTCTGCGACGAACAGGGATACGCGCGGGAGATGGAACTGGATGGAACGGACGATACGGCTTGGCATTTGCTGCTGTTGGCCGACGGAACGCCGGCGGGAACCGGGCGGCTGTATTGGCGCAGCGCGGAGGAAGGCTGTATGGGAATCGGCCGTTTGGCGGTGGATCAGGTGTGGCGCGGCCACGGCTTCGGCAGCATACTGGTGAAGGAAATGGAAAAAAGGGCAGAAAGGATGGGAGCCTCTACTCTCCTTTTGGATGCGCAAACACGTGCCATCGGCTTCTATGAGAAGCTGGGCTATGCTGTTTGTGGGGAGGAACATATGGACGGTCATGTGCCGCACAAAATGATGAAAAAGCGTCTGTGAGTTCATATCACACAAAAAGATTTTTTATACCTCTTGACAATATAGCATAAAATGATAAAATAAGACATCATCTGTCAAAAAACAGCCTATAATCAGGCGGGAGTCTGCTTCTCATTTCTCTGAAAATCCGACCTGGTTCATTGACAAACGCTCTGTTTTGCTTTAAAATGATGCCATGAGCGGACCGGGCAGTCGCGTGCTGGCTCTCAGCATGAGGAAAGTCCGAGCTCCACAGGGCGGGATAACGGCTAACGGCCGCCGGGGGCGACCCCAGGGAAAGTGCAACAGAGATATACCGCCGCTGACCGCGGTAAGGCTGCCTTATCGCAGTTACGGTAAGGGTGGAAAGGCGAGGTAAGAGCTCACCGGCACACAGGAGACTGTGTGGCCCTGCAAACCCTATCCGGTGCAACGCCGACAGAAGCGATACATTGGCCCGATGTGCTTCGAAAGGCGGCTTGAGCCATATGGCAACATATGGTCGAGATAGATGACTGTCCAAGACAGAACTCGGCTTATAGGTCCGCTCATTTTTTTATCGAAAAGATCTTGAGGAGATCATGCAGCAGGCGTCCCGTATGTCATCATACGGGACGCCTGTTTGTCCCTTAACGGGGGTTAAGGATAATCTGGGGAGGAGGTAATGGAAGAATGGAAGTGGAGAAAGCGGTTGATCTGCCCAAGGGGTTGGCTGCATCGCTTGCGGAACGTGGGCTGAAGCTGGAGCCGCTGGCCTACGCCTGCGCCAACATCACAGCGGAGGGGGAACTGCGCACCTCTCATTTGATTTTAGAGCGGGAGCGCCTGATTTTTGCCGTAGGGAAGTTTTCGGATGAAATGGCTTTCACCGGCGCCCAACGAAAGCCACGGGTTCTTCGTCCGGAGGATATAGGGGAAATCTATATTTATCCTTTAGAGGAGCTGCAGAAGCCTCAGCTTCTCAATCAGATCGTCGGCGGCTTGCTGGTGATGGAGATCAAGGGGGTAGAAACCTGGGTATGCCGCTTTACCAGCGACAAAATGCGGGAAATGCGGCGCTTTTTGGATTGCCTCCAGCGTCTGCTCCAGCCTCTGCCGGGAAACAGCGGCGGAGAAGATGCGGAGGGGAGAGGTCCCCGTGAGGAGGGCGCTCTCAAATGCTGTCCCAAATGCGGACTTCCCTATCCGGAACAGGAACGGGCTATCTGTCCCCGGTGCATGGAAAAACGGACGGTGTTTATGCGGATCCTGTCCTACTTCAGGGAATACCGCTGGCGGGTAGCGGTCATGCTGCTGTGCATCCTCCTCTCCGGCGTATTCAACGCCTTGTGGCCCTATCTGTCGGGCACGGTCCTTTATGATCGGGTGTTGGCCAAGGATGCGGCTTTTGCTTCCTCCTTGGGGGCTGGTGGGAATTTTCTGCTGCTGCTGGGAGTATTGACGCTGGTATTGGCGGTGGTCAAGCTGCTGCAGCAGCTCACCGGGGTTATTCACGGCCGTATGACCGCTTTCATGGTTCCCGGAGTGGTCTGCAAGCTGAAAAACAGTGTTTTCGCCTCCCTGCAGAAGCTGTCCATCGGTTTCTTTACCCGGCGGCAGACCGGAAGCCTTATGCAGCGGGTGAACAACGATGCCAATGAAGTCATGCACTTCTTCATTGACGGTATTCCTTATCTGCTCTTTAATATCCTGACGATTCTGGTGACGGCCTTCGTTATGTTCAGTATGAACTGGAAGCTGGCGATCGCCGCCCTGTGTATGCTGCCGCCGCTGGTTTTCGTCAGCTATTATCTGCTGCCGCGGATCTGGCACGCCCACGGCCGGCGAGCCAGGGTCACCCGCTCCATGTATTCCGCCCTCAACGACTCCTTTACCGGGGCGCGGGTAGTGCGGGCTTTCGGCAAGGAGGAGAACGAGAACAGGCGTTTTAGCAGGAACAACGACCGGGTGCGGGATGCGGAGCTTTCGGTGGTACGCTATCGAAACGGGTTTGATCTGGCCTATTCGGTGGTGCGGGATATCCCCACCGTCATGATCTGGAGTCTCGGCGCCTTGCTGATCCTTTACCATCCGGGGCAGTTCTCCTATGGCCAGTTGATCACCTTTGTGGGATATCTTGGTATGCTGCAGGGGCCGATGGATTTCTTTTCCCATGTCTTCCAATGGTGGGCGGGAAGCATGAATTCCGCTCAGCGTATCTTTGAAATCATCGATTCCCAGCCGGAAATAGTGGAAAGCGAATCGCCTTTACAGGTGAAGCTCAGGGGGGATATCGAGCTGCGCCATGTGAATTTCAGCTATGAGCCGAACAAGCCGGTGCTGCAGGACGTGAGCTTTTCCATCAAAGCTGGCGAGATGCTGGGGATTGTGGGCCGCTCCGGCGCGGGAAAATCCACCTTGGTGAATCTGATCTCCCGACTTTACGATGCGGACAGCGGCCAGATCCTGCTGGACGGGGTGGATATACGGGAGCTCTCCTTTTCCTCCCTGCGAGGCGCGGTGGCCATGGTGAGCCAGGAAACCTATATTTTTATGGGGACGGTGGCGGAAAATATCGCCTATGCCCGGCCGGACGCCACCCGTGATGAAATCGTGGAGGCGGCCATCGCCGCCAGCGCCCACCCCTTTATCTGCCGTTTGCCGGATGGATACGACACAGTGATCGGCGCCGGAGGGCGGAACCTGTCCGGCGGGGAACGGCAGCGGCTGTCTATTGCCCGGGCAATATTGGCGAATCCGCAGATCCTGGTATTGGATGAGGCCACGGCCTCGGTGGACACGGAAACCGAACGGTCGATCCAGGCCTCTCTCGATCAACTGGTGAAAGGGAGAACCACCATTTCCATTGCCCATCGGCTCTCCACCCTGCGGGGGGCGGACCGGCTGATTGTCCTGGATAACGGCCGAGTGGCGGAAAGCGGTACCCATGCGGAGCTGGTGGCGCAAAAGGGGATTTATTATAAGCTGTTGCAGCTTCAATCCAAGGCGCTGGCAATGAGGGGAGTGGGAGAATAATGGAAATCATGGACAGGAAAGGACCGGAAGCCGACGTTCTGGAGCAAGAGAAGAAGGCGGTGGCGGATATCATCGCCATCAAGCCCATCACCAGGGATAACGCGGTCTTCCGACGGACGGAGGGCGGCTTTGTCAGCCTGGAATACGACGGGAAACAGTACGCCCGGGTGGCGGTGCATCGCTGTTTTCCCTTTTCCGATCCCACCCGGTACATATCCATCCGGGAGCCGGAGAACGACGGGAGGGAAATCGGCCTGATCCGGGATTTGCAGGATCTGGATAAGGAAACCCGGACCATGCTGGAGGAACAGATGGCGCTGCGGTATTTTACTCCGCAGATTCAGCGGATCCGGGACATCAAGGAGGAATACGGGTATTCCTATTGGGAGGTTGTCACGGATAAGGGCGCCTGCCGCTTCACCGTTCGGATGGGCACCGGCAACGTCTATCCCATCGGCCCCAACCGGTATCTGGTGAACGATCTGGACGGCAACCGGTTCGAAATACCGGATCTTTACAAGCTGACGCCGCGGGAAATCAAAAAGCTGGATCTGTTTATCTGACGATTTCGTGGAAGAGAGGGGGGAGCTCATGAATCTGCGTTTTACCCTGCCGGAACGGGAGGGAGCGTTGTTTTCCGCTCTTTGCAGGGGAGAAAAACTGATATACTGCGTGCCGTTTGACCTGCATGACGACGGCAGCTACTGCGCGGACGGCTGGATCGCCGTCACCAAGGACCGGCTGCTGGTGATGACCGACGGCGATGTCACGGCGGATCTTGCTCTGACCAAAACCGACGAGATCCTTTGTATAGCACAGGTGGACAATGGTCTGCTTGCCGCAAGAAGGGCGGGAGAGGACACCCTGCTCTGCCGTTTCAGTATGCAGCACATGGTGCGAGAATCCTATGTGGCCCGGGGCGCCTCCGCGTTTTGCCGCGGGGACGGCCGAGAGGTGGTGAGCAAAGAGCGGGAGCGGCGCTGTTTCCGTTGCGGCCGGGTGCTTCCCGGCACCAGCATCTGTCCCCGCTGCGACGGGCGGGGAAGAAGTATGCGGCGATTTTTGGATCTTTGCAGGCCCTATATCCTGCCGCTGTTGGCCATCGTTCTGATGATGGCGGCCATATCCGCCATTACCATCGGCCAGCAGTATATCCAGCGGGATTTCGTCAACAACGTGCTGGTTCCCGCCAAGGGGACGGCGGGCAATGTGCTGGCCTTTTTCGGCGTGATGTCCGGGACGGTGCTTCTCTCCCTGGCGCTGTCCATAGGGCGCACCTTCTGGACAAACAGCCTGGGCACCCGCATCAGCCGGGATCTGCGGGCGAAGGTGTTCGAAAAGATCAATTCCCTTTCCCTCTCCTTTATGGACAGCCATCGCCCGGGCGAGCTGATGAACCGGGTGGTGGAGGATTCCGGAAGGGTCCGCCAGTTCATGGAGGATGTGTTCGCCGGGATGTTTACCCAGCTTTTCACCATGATCGGCGCTTGCGTGGTGATGCTCACCATCGATTGGAAAATCGCGCTGCTCACCGTATGCCTGGTTCCCGCCGCCGCCCTTCTGGTGAGGCTGTTCCACAAGAAGGAAAAGCGGTTATGGCGGCAGCAATGGCGCTTCAATGACCAGGTGAACAACCGCCTGCAGGATGTGCTGTCAGGCATCCGGGTGGTGAAATCCTTCGGTCAGGAGGAGCGGGAAACCAGACGGTTTCAGGAATACACCCAGCGGCTGATGACCATCCAGCGCCGTAACGAAATTTTCTGGGCGACGCTGTATCCCTTCGTGACCCTGCTGCTGACCATGGGCAGCTTTTTCGTAATCTATTTCGGCGGCGCCGATGTTCTGGGCGGCCGTATGACGCCGGGCGAGCTGGTGCAGTTTGTAGCCTACGCCGGTATGCTCTTCGGCCCGCTGGGGTTTATGACCCGGATGCCCCGGATGATTATGCAGTTGGTCACCTCGCTGGAACGCATCTACGATATTCTGGACGAGCAGCCGGAGGTGAACGAACGCCCGGAGGCGGAAAACCGGGAGATCGCGGGGAAGGTGGAATTCCAGGACGTCACCTTCGGCTACAAATCCTATCTGCCGGTACTGGAGCATGTCAGCTTTACCGTGGAACCCGGCGAGATGATCGGCTTAGTGGGCCCTTCCGGCGCGGGAAAATCCACCCTGATCAATCTGATCATGAGACTGTACGATGTGGATGACGGCAGCCTGCTGTTGGATGGACGGGATATCCGGGACTATGCTGTGGACAGCCTGCATCGGCAGATCGGCGTCGTGCTGCAGGAAACCTTCCTTTTTTCCGGCACGATCTACGACAATATCCGCTATGCCAAGCCGGAGGCGGATCCACAGGAGATTATCCGGGCGGCCAAAATGGCGAACGCCCACGATTTTATCGTGCGGTTCCCCGATGGATACGATACCTATGTGGGGGAATCCGGCTATACCCTGTCCGGCGGGGAACGGCAGCGGATTGCCATCGCCCGGGCGATTCTGCATGATCCCCGGCTGCTGATTCTGGACGAAGCCACTAGCAGCCTGGATACCGAAACAGAGTACCAGATTCAGGAGGCGCTGGGCCGCCTGACCAAGGGCCGCACCACCTTTGCCATTGCCCACCGCCTTTCCACCCTGCGGAACGCGGACCGTATTGTGGTGATCGATCATCACACCGTCGCGGAATCCGGCACCCATTATGAGCTGATGAAGAAAAAGGGCATTTATTACGGGCTGGTCATGGCACAACTGGAGATGCATAAAATCGAGCCCAAAACAAAAGCGGCATTGCCGAAGGTGGAGTAAAACGCGTTTAATCTAGGCCGCATGAACCAAGCCCTCCCACCAATTTTTTTGGTGGGAGGGCTTGGTGCTGTCTACAGATGTGTACAGAATAATCAAGCTTAATCAGGCGGGCGTTCAAAGCAGAGAGGCCGCTGCCTGATCCAGCATGACGGTAACACAGGGATGCAGCTGCAACACGGAGGCGGGGCAGAGGGGAGTCACAGGGCCGTCCACCATTGCCTTCACCGCCTGGGCTTTATCCCTTCCAGTGGCGATAAGCACGATGGATTTGGCCTTCATGATAGAGCCTATCCCCATAGTAAGCGCCTGGCGCGGCACCTCGTCCACGCTGGAAAAGAAGCGGGTATTGGCTTCTATGGTGCTCTCGGTCAAGTCCACAACATGAGTCACGGGGGAAAAGCTGTCGGAAGGCTCGTTGAAAGCAATATGGCCATTCCGGCCGATGCCCAGAATCTGGAGATCGATGCCTCCGGCGGCGGCAATCATTTCCTCATAAGCGCGGCATTCCGCCGCAGGGTCCGCCGTTTTGCCTGAAAGGACATGGATATGAGTAGGGGATACGTTGATATGCTGGAAAAGCTGTTCCATCATGAAGGCATAATAGCTTTGCTCATGTTCCTGGGAGAGGCCCACATATTCATCCAAATTAAAGGTGGTAACACCGGAAAAATCCACAGCGCCGGCACGGTACAGCTCGATCATCCTTTGATAAGTGGGAATAGGGGTAGAGCCGGTGGCAAGCCCCAAAACCGCCCTGGGCTTCATAATGACGCAGGCGGCAAAAAGGGAAGCGGCGGCGGTCCCGATGGCTTCTTTGCTTTCATAAACCTTCACGATCATAGCAAAAGCATCTCCTTCGTTCAATTATGGGTCTATTATCCGCTATTCAGAAGGGAATTACCATATACTTTCGGACATTTTTTTATCGGTAAAAAGCATTTATGCTCTTGTAGGCAGAACAAGAGCCCATCTGTATGTGCAGATGGGCTCTTGCGTATGAAGGCGGAGCGCCTGTTTATGATTTGCTGCAGTTGCAGCCCGGCAGCCGTTTGCCGCAGTTTTTATCGAAGGAGGGATTACAGGCATAGAAATTTTTGCTGTCGAGCCTTTCCGTTGCCAGCCGCAGTCCTTCGCCAAACCGCTGGTAATGGACGATTTCCCGCTGGCGCAGGAATTTCAGCGGATCCCGCACATCCGGATCGTCGATCAGACGCAGCAGGTTGTCATAGGTGGTGCGTGCCTTTTGCTCCGCGGCCATATCCTCATGCAAATCGGTAATGGTATCGCCTTTTGCCTGGAAATAGGCTGCGGTAAAGGGGGCTCCGGAGGCGGCGACGGGATAGACGCCGGTCGTATGGTCCACGAAATAGGTGTCAAAACCGGAATTTTTGATTTCCTGCTCACTCAGATTGCGCGTGAGCTGATGCACCATGGCGCTGACCATCTCCATATGAGCCAATTCTTCGGTACCTATGTCGGTCAGCAAGCCCTTAAGCTCAGAATACGGCATGGAATACCGCTGACTGAGATAACGCATAGAAGCGGCCAATTCTCCATCCGGGCCGCCGAACTGGCTGATGATAATTTGGGCGTATTTGGGGTTGGGCGTCGCTATTTTGACCGGATACTGCAGTTTCTTTTCATATTGCCACACAGGTCAACCCTCCTTTCCAAAATCCCAGGGCCAAGGATTGTCGACCCAGGTCCAGCGGTCGCCGCGCACGTCGTCGGTGGTGACAACATACGGTCCGAAGGCGGCCTCGTACTCCGCGATCAGTTCGCGGCGCTTGTTTTGATAGATTTCCCGCATCCGCAGGGCGTTTTGATCCTCCGGGTGGGTATCCAGATACAATGTCAGCTCATAAAGGGCAAAATCCACGGACGCTATGCGCCGCAGGCACATGGCTCGTTTATCCATTGCAACAACCTCCCGCCAGGAACGGTTTGTCTAATTCGGGGAAGATAGTGCCCCGGTCCAAGCCATACTCCGGCTCATAAACGGTTTGCAGATGCTGCCAGGGGACATAGGCCATGGCCAATACCATCTGCTGTCCATCCTGATCCGGAGGAAGCATGGAATCACAAAATACATTATCCAAAGCTATAGCTCCTTTGCAATCAAGAATAGGGTCTGGTTCCATTACCATCATATGTGTCTGTCCGGAAAGAGGTGAAACAAAAACCGATTTAAAAGCCCACTGTGAAACTTTGTTTCACAGTGGGCTGAAATAAACTATTCTTTTGAAATCGCTTGTGTCTATTTTCCTCGCAGGACTTTTTATTTATGGCTGTCGTTTCTCAAAAGGGCTGATTCTCTGTTTTCTCCTTGATCATTTGGATATAGGGCAAATTATCATTGCCGTTGCGGGTATACAGGCGCATAGCGCCTGCGTTATCGGCTTCCGCCTCCAAACGGAATCGGGCCGCATGGGGAAATTGCCGCTCCATATATTGCAGAAATTCACCGCCCAGGCCGGCGCCGCGATAGGATTCCCGTATATATAATTCTTCTAGCCAAACCACCAGGCCGCCCGCTTCGCTGGAATAGGTCAAGGACAGCAGAGCATATCCGGCGGGTTGATCGTTTTGCAGGAGCATATATGCCTTGGTATAAGGAGAATTTTGTTCCAGTTCCAGACAGGTGCGCACAAGATAAGCCTTGGGAACCGGATGAAGCACCGCCGGTGAATGATAAAACTCGGTCATCAGCTCCAGCAAAAGAGATTTATCCTGTAATTCGAATGGACGGATCACGATATTGGCTCCTTTCAGATGGTATTCCCCTGCCCTCAACTAAACAAAATATTCATTTTGTTTAGTTGACACTTTCTCTCAGCAGGTGGCACTTTCAGTATACCCTATTCCTTGAAATTCCGCAATATACGGCAGATTTTTCGATGATCGGCCAAGGCATACTCTAACCGCGTCTTGGCCATTATCATCTCTAACATGTCAAGCTGGTCCGCCTTACGATATGATACATTGTTCAACAATTGTACCATATCATTTTCCAGTTATGCTTCGCGAAAATCATCTCTGAATGTCATTTTGTTATTGTCCCTTCGGCGGCTTGCAGAATCCGGCTTCCCAGCGCCGCCAGACTTCTTTCAAAATTTACGCCAAAGCGCGGCTCCTGCCGGGGATCTGTATCCCGGATACAGTCCAATATATAATCCACGGCGATTCTGGTGGCATCCTCCAAGGCTAAATCCTTCATTAACGCAGCCAGCAGCGCAGAAGCAAAAATATCCCCCGTACCGTGATACATTCCCGGCATCCTTTGGGCCAGAACCCATTGGATTTGTCCGCCATCCTCCCTGCTTATGCAGGCGGCGCCCAATTGATTCTCCCGGGGATAAACGCCGGTGAGCACGACCTTTTTGGGGCCCAGCTCCGTCAGTTTCTTCAATAGGTACTCCAGATAGGCGGAATCGTAGGGCCCCTCCCGATACTCCTCTCCCAGCAGAAAGGCGGCCTCGGTCATATTGGGAACCAAAACGTCCGCCATTTCGCAGAGCGTCCGCATCCCCTCCGCTGTTTTAGGAGAAAATCCCGGATAATAACGGCCGTTATCCGCCATAACGGGATCCACCATAATCAAGGTATCCTTTCGGCGAAGCCGTTGGAATACCTCCCGGATAATCGGAAACTGTGCATCGGACCCCACATAGCCGCTGTATAAGGCATCCACCTGGATATTTTCCTTTTCCCAGTGGCGGACGATAGGCAGCATTTCCTCTGTCAGATCGAGAAAGGTATACCCGGTGAAGCCGCCTGTATGGGTGGACAGGATGGCCGTGGGGAGCACCGAGCATTCGATCCCCGCCGCCGACAGAATAGGCAGCGCGACGGTAAGCGAGCATTTACCGACACAGGATATATCGTGTATGGCCACCGCTCTTTTTTGACGATCCATTGTATTTCCTTCTTCCCTATTGCTTCTTTTGCCGCTTATCATAGCATATGTTGCGCAAAAAAGAAAGTCTCCGCCGTCGATGCTGTACCGAGGTCTCAAGAAAATCTTCATAATTCTGCCAACATTTCTTTATAAGCGTATGGTATGCTAAAAACACACGATAAAAACATGGGAGGAACAATTATGTTAGCGGAACTTGGCAGCGATCTGAAAAAAATCCTTTTAGCGGGTATCGGCGCGGTGGCGGTCACGGCGGAAAAAGGCGAGGAAATTGTCAAAGAGCTGGTGAAAAAAGGGGAAATCACGCTGGAACAAGGCAAGGTTCTGAATGAGGAGCTGAAGCATAAGGTCAAAGCCCAGCCAGCCCCTGCCGAAAAAACAAGCCTGAACGTGGAAAAACTCTCCCCGGAAGAACGGGAGGAATTGAAACGGAAGCTGGAGGAGTTGGAGAAACGGAATGGCGAGGAAGCAGACAAGTGAGTTCTCAATGGACAACGGCCGTTTACGGGAAATTCTGGCTATTCTGGCAAAGCATAATATCGTCTGCGGTCTGACGCCGCAAAAGCTCCGCGCCATTGTGGAGGATTTGGGTCCTACCTTTGTCAAGCTGGGGCAAATTTTGTCCATGCGCCGGGATATGCTGCCCGCCGCCTATTGTGAGGAGCTGTCGCTGCTGCGCGCGGAGGTCCGCCCCATGCCCCTTTTCCAGGTAGAGGAGGTGGTGGAGGCCGAATGCGGCGTGCCTTTGAAGGAGCTGTTCCCGGTGTTTGAGGAGAAGCCCCTGGGCGCCGCCTCCATCGCTCAGGTCCATGCCGCCGTCCTTCAAAACGGGAAGCGGGTAGCCGTTAAGGTGCAGAGGCCGGGAATACGGGAGACGATGACACGGGATATCGCGCTGCTGCACAAGGCGGTCAAGCTGCTGCACCTCGCCGACCTGGAGGGCGTGGTGGATTTGGATATGGTGCTGGACGAGATGTGGGCCGTTGCCCAGCAGGAATTGGATTTCCGGCTGGAGGCCGGGAACGCTGAGGAATTCCGCCGGCTCAACCGGGATGTCGCATTTGTGGATTGTCCCCTGGTGGAACAAAGCGTTTCATCCTCAAAGCTGTTGGTAATGGAGTACATCGACGGTATCCCCATCGATGATAAAGAATCGCTGCTGGCACAGGAATATGATCTGAACGAAATCGGTCTGAAGCTGGCGGATCATTACGTCAAGCAGGTGGTGGAAGACGGCTTCTTTCAGGCGGATCCCCACCCCGGCAATTTGCGTATACGGGACGGAAAGATCATCTGGATCGATTTAGGGATGATGGGACGGCTGTCCGCCCGCGACCAGGAGCTGCTGCGGCGGGGAATTAAGGCGGTGGTACGGGGCGACGTGGAGGAATTGAAAACCGTCGTTCTGACTTTGGGAGTTTGCTCCTCTCCTATCGATCATGAACGGCTGTACGAGGATATCGAGGGTTTTCTCGTCCGTTACGGCAGCATGGAAATCGGCAGCATGGATTTGGGGGAAATCTTTGAGGAGCTGATGGGATTGGCTAAAGCCCATCATATCTCCGTGCCCGGCGGCGTTTCCATGCTGGGAAGGGGCGTTTTGACGCTGGAGGGCGTGCTGGCCGCCATCAGCCCCGATATTAATCTGCTGCAGATACTGGCAAACCGCGTGTCCGCCTCCATGGCCAGGGAGATCGATTGGAAAGCGGAGCTTCAGAACGGAGTGCTGTGGCTGCGGGATACCGGCAGAAAAAGCGCCTCTCTCCCCTCTCAGCTATCCGATTTGCTCGGCCAAAGCAGCAAGGGCCGGCTGAAAATGAATGTGCGCCTGGTGGACACCGAGTTCCCTTTATCGCAGATGGAACGGATGACCAACCGCAGGATTCTCTGCGCCTTTGCCATCGCGTTGTTGATCGGCGCCTGCCTTCTTTGTCTGGCAGAACTGACTCCGGCGTGGGGAGGCGTTCCGGTTTTGTCCTGGATTGGATTGGTCGCCTCCCTTCTGCTGGCTCTGTGGGTTGTGTGGGATATGCACAGGAGCCGAAAGGGAAAGCCGTAACAAGCCGGCTCGCAGGATTTTTAAATATAGAAGAAGCCGCTCCTAAAACAAGGGAGTGGCTTCTTCTATAAATGTCGCTGGGCAGGCAAGAAAAATCCCCCCGGTTCAACCGGGGGGATATGAAAAAAACGGGCTCGTCTGCTGCCGATGCCTACGACACAAATTCCTTATTGTCTGCTGAACTCCGCCAGACGCAGCTCCTTATTGTGTTCCTCCGCCCAGCGGATATTCCAGCTATTGGTGAACAGCAGCAGGGGATTGCCCCGCATATCCTGTACCCGTTTGGTATCGGAGGTCAAATCCAGCGTTTTGGGATCCAATCCCTCGTTTTCGATCCAGCGGATATACTGGTAGGAGAGTCCTTCCCGGATGATATCCACGTTGTATTCGTTTTTCAGCCGGTATTCCAGCACCTCGAACTGCAGAGTACCCACCACGCCGACGATCACCTCTTCCATGCCGCCGCCATATTCCTGGAAAATCTGAA
>CAKTTT010000022.1 GCA_934615635.1 uncultured Eubacteriales bacterium
AAGGAGTACATTCCCAGGGAGATAAGATACCCGACATACCGGTTCCGGCCGGAAACATAATCCACCGTGCGGCCGATCCGCTCCCGCTTTCCATAGGGGATCTCCTCCCATTTGCGGCCGAAGAGCTCCAGCCTTCCGTCGATATAATCCTCTACCAGGCCGATGGTTTCCTCCTCCATCTTCTCTCCCTGGCTGTTGATCAACTTGATGCCGTTGTCATAATACGGGTTGTGGCTGGCGGAAATCATGATTCCGCAGTCGAAGCCGTCCACCCGGGCCACATAGGCCACCGAGGGCGTCGTCGTCACATGCAGCAGGTAGGCGTCCGCGCCCGAAGCCGTCAGTCCGGCCACCAGCGTGTATTCGAACATGTAGCTGGAGCGGCGGGTATCCTTGCCGATGACGATGCGCGGCGCGTTTTCCTCTCCCGCCCGCCTTTTCAGCTCGCTGTAATACCAGCCCAGAAAGCGTCCCACCTTATAGGCGTGATCCGCCGTCAGATTTTCGTTGGCTTCTCCTCTGAAACCGTCCGTTCCAAAATATCTTCCCATATTTCGCTTCCTTCCCATCAGGCCCATCGGGAGTGCCGGTTGTCGGACCCGCCGCCCTGCAGCCTTCATCCGCGCAGCCCCCCCTTTACCGGACGCCGCTTCTCGGAGATCTGTAAATTTGTAAAGCGGAAAATCCGCTCATCTCTCCGGCCGATCTTTTTACCGATCCGAGCATATACGGGGACATTATAGCATACCAGTCTATAATTTACCATGCCTTTCCTTGTTGAGCAAGGGATAAACCGGCAAACTATCCGGCGATTCCGCCGGTTTTTCTATCCATTATCCTCAATATAGCCCCTTTCCCTTTCTTTTATACCTGCGCGGTTTCCCTTTCCCGCAGAAGCGGTTTATCATAGAGCGGAGGCGCGTCGGCGGACCGTCATACGCCCTCTCCGCTCCTATAGACCCGCCCACAGCAAAAGGAGGGCCTCCCGGCCCTCCCTTTTTTCCAAGCAGCATTTTATTTTTCCGGATAAACGGCGAAAAAGCCTTCCCTGTGCGTGACGGTCCGGCCGAACAGCTCCCGCAGCCTATCCGCTGCAGCCGAATCTCCGGCGACCAGCGCCCGCATCAGCCGTCCTTCCTCAAAGCACAGCTCATGATGCAGGGGGAAATAATGCTCATACAGGAACATGGCGTAGCTCGTCAGCCGGAAGGAGCCGTGAAACCGCGGCTCCTGTCCCGCGTATTCGTCCAGGGGGATGCTGTAGTGGTTTTTCACCGCCTCGATGATCTCCTCCCGGCCGTTCCCCAGGGCGAACACCAGGGTTTTCCCGGTATCGAAATAGGCCCGGTCCACCGTACCGTGGGAATCGCTGTTCCCCACGGTGGGAATCCGGCAACCCTTGGTCAGCATATCCTGGTAAAAAGCCACCTGAAGGGTATTTTCATGGTTGGTCAGGCCGCCGACCAGCTCAAAGGCGTCGGCGAAGCCTTGCTCCAGATACAGCTGTAGAAGGGCCACGGGAACATTGTACACGTTATCGATCCAGAAAGGATGGCAGAAGATCGCCATCCCCCCCGCCTCATGGATGGCGTCGATAACCTCCAAACAGGAAGCGTGGATGAAAGGATCCACCCCATCCGGCAGCGGCGGCAGACGGTCCATCCGCCGCTGCACCGCCTCCATCCACTCCGGGCGGGCCGGTACGATCCAGGGATTGCCGCTAGTTTCCGTCCGGCAGCGAGCGTTTACCGAGAAATCCCCGCCGAAATTCAGAATATGGACCGGATTGCCCGGGGAATGGACCTCCTCGCCGGGATGGATCTTGAAATCCAGCGGCAGCCCCTCGTAAAAGGAAATTGCCCGCCGGGAGGAATCCATCCGCCCGTGATCGGTGAGACACATAAAGTCGTAGCCCTCCTGCCGGTACATGGCGGCCACGAACTCCGGCGTTTCCACCCCGTCGGAATAGCAGGAGTGGAGGTGGAAATCCCCCAGATAGGGACGGCGGCGGAACAGATCCTCCTCCAAGGAATAAACAGAGGTCCGCAGGAAGGGGGCCGTTTCCTCTCCCCGATGCAGCCGAATGGAATGCTCCTGCTCACCGGTAAAGGTATGCTCAAAGCTCAGGCAGCCCTGTTCCACCACCGCCGTGGTTTCAAAAATGTCCGGTCGGGTGGAGGAACAGGCATCCACGGTCATGGGCAGAACGGCAATGCGCACCCGCTCCTTCTCCTCCAGACGGATATGGCCGTCCAGCGGCCGGATCCGGATCCGGGTGGGGATTCCCCCCCGCACAATGCGGGGAGCTACCTCCACAAAATAATCGTCTCGGCTGATGGATAACATCGCATTTCCTCCTTTTTATTCCGGTTAGGCCCGGCCGGCGTTTCCGGCTTCGGTAAACCGCCGCCACGGCGGCCGCGCCGCCAGGCAAATAGCGCAGCCCAAAACGCAGAGCCCCGCCAAGACCCAGTTGACCACGCCCCAGCCGTACCGCCCGGCGATCCAGCCCAAGCCCCAGCCGGACAGCGCGCTGCCCAGATAGGTGAAGGCGTTGGTCAGCCCGGCGATGGTGGAGGTGCGGCCCATAGCGGTGAACTGCAGGGGAACAAAGCTGATCAGAATCACGTTGGTGCCGGTGACAAAGGTGCTGATGATGGAGAAAAGCACCACCGAAAGCAGGGGGTGAAGGCCGCCCGCCAGAAGCAGCACCCCCATGCCCGCAACCGCGCCCAAAAACAACAGCGATCCGTTGCGCATATCGTCCCCTTCATGCCCCCTGCTGATCCGCCTGACCAGCCAGACCGAAAGGGAATTGACCAGCGGCAGGGCGGCGGACAGGAAGATGGAGAGATAGGCCTCCACCTGGAAGGTATCCGAGATCATCTGCGGCACCCAGGTCATCATCCCGTCCTTCAAAAGCCCCATCAGAAGGATGGCGGCCAGCAGCAGCGGCAGCCCCGAACGCACATAAACCGACAGAAACGCCTCTCCCTTCCTCGGTGGCGCCCCTCCGGCCGCCCGGTCGGGCATCTGCCCAGATCTCTCCCCTTCCGGAACCCGCGCGGGCGTTTTCCCCGAGGTAAAAGAAACCGCCAGCCAGCCCAGGGAAGCCACCAGCCCGATGACCGCCGGCACATAAAAGGCCACCCTCCAATCAAACCGGGAGACGAGAAAGGAGGTGAGCAGGTAGGTGCCCGTCACCCCCAGGGAGGTGGCGTAGGTGAAGGCCAGGATCGACTTGCGCAGCCGGTCCGCCGGCATATAAACGGTCAGCAGCCGCACCATGGGCGCCCAGATCAGCGCGCAGAACAGCCCGTTGAGCCCCCAGGCCAACTGCATCTGGAGCAGGCTGCCCGACAGTCCCATCCACAGGTTGCAGCCGGCGGAGCCGGCGCAGCCCACGAAGATCATGGCCTTAGGGTTCAGCCGGTCCCCCAGCCAGCCGGTAAACAATTGACCGAAACCGTAGGTTACAAAGATGATGGAAGCGATTAGCCCCAGCAGGGCCGTATCCCAGCCCTGTTTCTGCCCGATGGCCACCATGGATGCCGCATAATTGTAACGGCCGAAATACTGGCTGAAATACACCAGCCAGCCCATTAGGAACACCTGCATATAGGGCTCCGGCTTCCTCTTGAAAAGCTTGACCGTACCGTCGTCACCCCTCTGCCTTTACTTCGTGGAAATAATAGAAATAGCTCAGACGACCTATGGGCACGCTTTTCCCCGTCACATAGTAGTCCATGATATCCTCCGGCTTCTCCACGCCGTCGGCCACCTTGAAATAGACGCCCAGCGCGCCGGCGTCGGTCCCCAGAGCGGACAGAGGCACCTCCACCGCCAGTTGGCTGCCGCGCTGGCACAACCGGGCCTCCCCCGCCGCCGTGAGATTTCCCTTCTCGTCCAGGCGGCTGACGATCCCTTTTTCCCGGTTGACCACATACTGGTAGCCTTCCCAGCCCTCCAAACGCGGCTCGCCCACGCCCAGGAGCAGGTTCATCCAGTCGGCGCCCTCGCCGGTGATCTCCTTTTCGCAGCTGATGAGAAAATACAAATTCTCCTCGTCATGGGTCACCTTGATCTGCTGGATATTGTTCCGGGGAGCGGGCGTTTGATAAAGGATCGTCCCGTCCACCGACGTCTCGTTCCTGGCGGAAACCGACTGGGATACCGCTTTGTACGTATTGGTAACCTCGTCCCATTGGGAGAAATCCCCCTCGATATCGATGGCGCGGCTCACCGGGGCGGCAAAGCCCTCCTTCAGACCCTTGAAGCGGCGGATGTTATCCATCATCTGCAGATAAAAGGCATCCCCATATCCGCCCTTCATCGGCTCCGCATCCCGGGAGAATTCCTCGTTGAAGCAATCCACGAAATAGATCTTGCCGTTGATGATCAGCTTCTGCGCCACCCATTCGTTCCAGCCGGTGATGAACACCGTGTTCAGCTTCTCCTTTTCCTTGATGGCGGTATCCCACTGGCTCTGGAAATTGAGGCCCAGCCGGGACTGCGCCGCGTCGTTGATTCCGGTGGCCACATCGTAGCCGCGGCCGCGGTTGAGGGAACGGTCAAACCAGGAATCGCTGAACGGAAGCTGGGGATGCTGGGCGATGGACACGTTCATCACCCCGCTGTGGATGGGCTGAGGGTAGGTCCACTCCATCCAAGGATAGCCGTCCTCCCGGTAAGGCTTATTGGGCCATTGGGACCAGCGGATATCCAGCTTTTCTATCAGGGAATCGGGCAGCTTGGGGATGTAGGAGGGATCATTCGCCTCCTGTACGTCTGTCAGCGCATCCGGTATACCGACGATCATCGGCTTTCCCTGAGGGCTATACCACAAATCGGGATACAGATTCTCCGCGTATAGGACCTTCCAGAGATGATCCATGGTGGCGATGGATTTGGTGTTGGTGTAAAAGGCGATTTGGGGCACATCCCAGCCCGCCTTCTGATACTCGTCCAGCGCCTCCAGCAGCACCTTCCAGGCCGCATCATAGGTGTAGGCGTTGGTCGCGTCGCACAGCAGAAAGTCCACCCCGGCGCTGGTAAGCATCTCCACGTGGCGGCGGGCCACCCAGGGGTCGGTGGAAGCATAGTAGCCAAACAGCGGCTCCCCCCAATAATGGAAATCCGCCACCGGACTCTCCGGCGTTCCCTGGGTGTTCCACAGCGCGTCCGGGTTTCCCGCCAGCAGCTTGGTCACATCATGGGTGCTCCTGCTGGATTCCCCGTGCCACAGGAAGAAAAACAACCCCACATCCCGCTCTTCCTCCATACCGGAAACCGGCATGAAGCTGCGGCCGAAGGAATCCACCCCACAGAGGTAGTTGATCGACGCCGCTCCCTCCGCCTCCTCCGGCGAAGTCACTTCGCCGGAGGAGGAAGCAGGCTGGCCAGCGGAAGAACCGCCGGAGGAAGCGGGCTGATCCGAGGGGGCGCAGGCGGACAGGGACAGCAGCAGTCCCGCCGTCAGCGCCGTCAGACGCCGCAAATCATACATATTGGCTCTCCCTTCTCGGTTGCGTGTATATTACGGACAGGCGCCGAATTCCACAAAGCAGAAATCATCCGACCAGTAGGGCGCGGGCTCATCTGTCCAGTCCTTGCGGTCGGTAAAGGTGTCCGGCGCCACCAGATAGCTTTCGCCCGCTGCCCGATGATGGGGGCCAAGCCAGTTGCGGTTGCCCGAGCACAGCTCGATCTCCACCAGGTTTTCTCCATCCCGCAGCAGATCGGTCACCGGCAGCCGGTAGGGCGCAAAGCCCAGGGTGCCCGCCTTCTTCCCGTTGACCCACACCGCCGCGGCCGGCGCGTTGAGTATATCCAGCTCCACCACATACTCCGTGTCCGCCTCCCGCCGTACCGTGACCGATTGGGCAAACCGCATCCGGCCGGCGAAGAACCAGAAGCCGCCGGTGGTGATATCCCGGATATCCACTCCGGATACCGGCGGGGTCAGGCGGAAGGCTCCATGGGTGCGGATAGCCCGGCGTTTTTCCCGATGGAATTCCCCCTCCAGCGCGACGCCGAAGCCGCCCACCAGATACAGGCTCTCCAGCTCGGTGTCCAGGGTCAGCTTGTTCTTCTCCGACTCGTGGACATTCTCGCCGAACAGCACGTCGTATACCTTCTGGGACTGCCGGAACTCCCCGCTCACCAGCAGCTCGTTCTCCCCCTCCCGCAGGTAGGGCCGGATATCACACAGCCGGAAGGCTGTGTCGCGGAAATACCCCTGGTCGCGGAATGCCACCGGTTGGCCGTTAAGCCGCAGCGTATACCGCTCCGGCGTCTCCATTGCCAGGGACAGATCTCCAAAGCCCGCCGCGTCCTCCGCCCGGAACCGGAAGCGCAGCTCCAGCGAACAGGACTGCTGCCGCTCCAGCAGCTCCCGCTGGAGGAGGATCAACGCCTTCTCCGCCTGCCATTCTCCCGCATCTATCCGATATTCGCAGGCATCCAGGGTCAGCAGGTTCGGCGTGCTTTCTTTCAGCTCAAAAGCGCCGTCCAGCGGCAGCCGCCGGATCTGCCGGGGCAGTACCGCCCTTTTTTCCCTCTCTCCGGCGGGAACCTCGATCCACAACTGGCTTTCCGCCGGCGCGAAGGCAGCCGTCCACACCGTGCGGCCCATGGAGGCTTCCGCCGGCTGTTCCCGTTCCTCCGCCCGGGAGCAGTCCAGCTCCAGCAGGGCGATATCGCCGGATACGCTCAGGCGGCATTCGCCCAGCTCCTCCAGGGAATTGTTCACCACAAAGTACAGCCGACGGCCGTCCGAAAGCCGCCGCACCATGCAGGAAATCGCGGGGCATTCCCCGCCGTCCTTCCAGACGCTCAGAGCATGATCCGCGCAGAGCTTTTCCCGCAATTCCCCGTCGGTGCGCAGCGGCTCCACGCAGCCGGACAGCTCCGCCGCCAGCGGATCCCGCCGGCCGTCGATCTCATGCGGCAGCTCGCCCAGCCCGTACAGCCGGCCGCCGCTGCGGACAAATTCCAGCAGCAGCTCCGCCACCCGGCGGGGCAGGGTGGCGCAGGGCGGCAGCAGCACCGCCCTGTAGGACATCCGTCCCACCTCCAGCCGGTCGCCCTTGACCCGTCCGTACCGGCTCATCAGCGTCTCGTCTCCATAATGATGGCCGATATGCAGGCCGTCCAGACGGACAGAGGTCTCTTCGAAGCCCCGGTTCACCGCCATGGCCGGACCGGGATCCCGCCGGTCGTATACCGCGCTGGCCGCCTGCATCGGCTCCAGCAGCAGTACCACCGCCTCCTCGCTTCCCTGGGCCAGCGCGCTGCCCAGCCGGGAGAAGGTGTCGTTGAAGCCGGCATATTCGGTAAACCAGGGCTGCTGGATATGGAGGGACGGGGGATAATCCCGTTTCCTGCTTCCCCGCAGGGTGTAGGCCGCCAGGTGCTGGCAGATCCGGTTGACGCCGTTGACAAACTGCCACTGGGCGATCCGCCGCAGCTCGTTAAAGGATACATCCCACCCGCACAGGGCGAAGGATTCGGTCAGCGTCCGCTCCTTGCCAAGCTGCGCCGCCGCGCTGCCAAGCTGCTTGGGAATCATCGGGGAGGCGATATCCCTGCCCAGCCAGTCGATGCCGGGCATATGGAAATAATCGTAGCAGGGCATGGCGCCGCCGGTGCAGGCTAACTGGGAAAAGAGGGAATCCTCCGCCATCACGTGGCCGGTCAACTGACAGCCGTGTTCCTCACACCAATCGTATATCTGCTTGAGGAAGCTCTCCCGATACAGCTCCCCCGCCAGGGAGAAGTAACGGATGCGCAGCTCTCTCGTGCGCTCCCCGTCAAGGAACAGCCAGCCCAGCAGAGGCCGCAGCGCCTCGCCGTACCGGGCCTCGTACGCCTCCTCCAGCACCGGCGACCAGGGGATCAGCCCGTTGGCGTACTGAGGCTCATCCGTGAAAAATCCTTTGAGCTTTCCGCCGAAATCCGGTCCGAACTCCCGGTGATAGCGTTCGTGCGTCTCCTCCAGAAAGGCGCGGATCACCTTGGGATCCAGCGCATCGATATAATAGGCGTTAACCGCGCAGGCGACGGCCAAATCTCCGTCGGCGGGGCGGTCGGCCATCATCATATCCCCCTCCGCTGTCAGGCGATAGGCTCCCAGCACCTGGACCCCTTCCAGGGAATCCCGGCCCACCGTCAGGGGCTGCAGCCCCTTCTGCTGATATTCCCAGCCCTTGCGGGGGATCGTCCCGTCGGCAAAGCCGCTGGGCCAACCGTTTTCATCATAGGCCCAGGCCTCCATCTCTCCGGCGGCGTCCAGTCCCGCGCGGATGGCCTCCATCCATTCCTCTCCCATGTAAGGGGTTTCCAATCCGCCCCGGGCGTGCATGAAATAGCCGCCGATGCCCGCCTTCCGCATCGCTTCGATCTGCCGCCGGATTTCCTCCGGCTCCAGCCGATCGTTCCAGCTCCAGAAGGGCAGGCAGGTATGGTCCTTTCTCCCCTCTTCTATAGACTGCCAAATGGCGTCCCTTTTCATCGCTTCACTCCCTTATCGTATACAGGCGCCCGGACGCGCCGTTTCTCGCCGCCGCGTCCGGATATCCCATTTTTTCGGCAGTCGGCCGCCGGCCGATCCCTTTGCCGTACAGATGGTTTTACAAACAGCGCACCATGATATCCTTCGAATCCCCTTCGCCCGTCGCCCGCAGAGCAATGGTACGCCGCTCTCCCGGCGTCAGGGGGAAGAAATTGTCCTCGAAATCGTACGCTCCGTCCAGCCCCACCGCATGGATGTACGCCGGCGCCTGCAGGGTGATGTGGGTATCCGTCCGCTCCACCACCTCCGCCGGCCGGCCGGGCAGGCCGATATCTCGCACCCTTTTGGGGAAGTAGAAGGTTCTGGCGCTTCCCTGCCTGGTCCGCAAATCGCACAGCAGGACCGCCCCCGTTTCGGGCAGCGGCACCTCTCCCTTCCAGACGGCAGTGGACAGGTTGGCCCCCACCCTGAAGGAAATCGTCTTTTCCCACAGCGGCGTCCGCTCGGTCATCCCCTGCACATACAGCCGGGTCTCTCCCTCCACCGTCTCGGGCAGATCGTTGAGGACATACACCGCGAAGCCGCCCTCCGCCGCCGCGATGGAGGCCGCCACCGGCTGGCAGGTATTCTTCAAGGCGTAATAGCCGGCCTTAGGCACGCCGTAATAATCCACCAATGCCCAGCCGTTGGCCGGCCAGCAGTCATTGAACATCCAGAACAGCGCGCCGGAGGAAAACCACTTGTGGCGGCGGTACAGCTCCACGCAGTACCGCACCCATTCGTATTGGATATACTGCAGTTTCAGCAGCTTGTCGTCCCGGTCCCGGAACTCGCCCAGCAGCTTACCCGCAAAGGCGACCTGGGCGTCGTAGATGCCAAAATCCGCGAACTCGGGGCAGGGATTGTTTTTGGTGTGGAACCGCAGGCAATCGTCGTCATACACCTGGTCCCCCTCCAGGAATCGGCGCAGGCTGGTAAGGGCGGGAGTGCCCATGCAGGGCAGCTCGCTGTTGAAGCGGGAGAGCAGCCCGTCGAACATCTGATGATAATTCGACAGATCGCCGTAGCGGAACTGTTCGAACATCCAATCGATGAAGAAGGTGTTGTGGGTGGTGCCCTTGGTCACCGAGACAAAGGGCTTGCCGCCGTAAGGGCTGGTGGGGGTGAACCGACGGAAGGGATCCATCTCCCGCAGGACCGGCGCGGCAGTTTCCATGGCGGCGCGGCGACCGGGATACTCGGTCATATCCAGATCGCACCTTGCGGCATTCTCATTATCCCCGTTCCACCAGGCCAGCGAGGGATGGCTGCGCAGCCGTTTTGCGGCGCAGGCCGCCTCCCGCCGCAGCCGGTCCAGGAACCACCCCTGATCCTCCGGATATTCGCCGCAGGCCATCAACAGATCCTGGATCACCAGAATACCCAGACGGTCGCATTCGTCGTAAAAAACATCCTTTTCGAACAGGCCGCCGCCCCATACCCGCAGCATGGTGACATGGGCCTCCGCCGCCAGCCGCAGCAGACGGCGGTATTTTTCCGGCGCGGCGTCGCTGGGGAAGGGTTCGCAGGGCACCCAGTTGGCACCCTTGCAGAAAATCTTCGTCCCATTGACCAGCACCGTATAACCGGCATAGTCCTCGTTTTGATCCAGTTCCTTGAGCCGCGGCTGACTCTGCAGCCGCTTCGCCAGTTCATATTCCGGAGTGCCGGGACGGTCGGCTTTCTCCACCACCCGGAGGGTCCGTAAGCCAAAGGCGGTTTCCCTCTCGCTGAGCTGCGCGCCGTCCTCCCCCGTCACCCGGGCGCACAGGCGGTACAGCGGCTGGCCGCCGTATCCCGCCGGCCACCAGAGCTGCGGTTCCTCTATCGCCACGCGCTCGACCACCGCTTCCTCCGTCACCCGCCGCCGCTGGCTCCATACAACCTGATCCTGGGGGTCCCGGATCTCCCATTCCAGCCGCGCGCCCGATCCCTTGGGGGCAAAATCCGCCCGGACATACACCTCCGCGCCCTGCGCATCGATCTGCGTCGTGGCGGCATAGAGGCTGTCGATTTCCGTGGCGGAGGGCTTCTGCAGCCACACGTCGCCAATGATTCCCATGGTGACGAAGCGATCCACCCAGTCCCAGCCGAAGGTACACTGCATCCGCCGGATATGCACCCGCTCGTTGGTAAAGGCGGCGGGATAGGACGGGCGGTCGGCTACCCTTTCCGCCGGCGGATAAAACCGCACCTCAATATGATTGCGGCCCTGCGTCAGACAGTCGGACACCTCAAAAACATAGGGCAGGAACATGTCGTCGCAGCTTCCTAGCTTCCGGCCGTTGAGAAACACGTCGCAAAAGGTATCCAGGCCGGTGAAAACCAACTGCACGCCCTCCGCCTCGCCCTGAAAGTCGAAATCCCGTTCATAGGTGAAGCGCGCCCGCTCCACAAAGCGGCATTCCTCCACCGCATAGCCCTTTTTATAATCCGGCAGCAGGCCGCAGCGGAGCAAATCGGTGTGGGCGCAGCCGGGCACCTGCCCGTCGAACACCACCGGCGAAGCCTCCGCCAGGACATAGCTTCCGGTCCATTTCCCATTTAAAGATTCTTTTTTCATTTTCACCTGGTCCTTTCCCGACCCTTCCCGCGGCAAGGACAACCGTATCTGTTCAGGAAGAGCCTGTTACTGGTGTATAAAACAGCAATTCCCGCCGGCCGTCTTTCAGCCGACGGGAATCACAGACGGCAATCGATGCCTCCCGCCAAAGCAGACGGCATTATTTCACGTTCGCAATATACCCGGGATTCAAAAGGGTTTTCACCGTTCCGGTCTGCAGGAATTCCAGCGTGTTCTCCGCCGAGGTCCGGCAGCACAGCTCGCTGGCCTCATAGGCGCCGGAAGCATAGTGGGGCAGCAGCATCACATTGTCCAACTGGATCAGCGGGCTTTCCACCGGCAGGGGCTCCTTCTCAAACACGTCCAGCCCCGCGCCGGCAATCACCCTGTCCTTGAGCGCCTGGGCCAGATCCGCTTCGTTGACCACCTTGCCGCGGGCGGTATTGATAAGCACCGCCGAAGGCTTCATTCCCTCCAGAAAGGCCCTGTCGATCATGCCCGTGGTGGCGGGAGTGGCCGGAACATGCAGGCTGATCACATCCGATTCCTTCTGAATGGTGGGGATATCGGCCTCGATCACGCCCAGGCGGTCGGCCGTCTCCTTGTCGAACCGCAGATCATAGGCCAGAATCCGGCAATGGAAGCCGACGAGCATTTCCGCCAAGGCCTTGGAAATATCCCCAAAGCCGATGAGGCCCACCGTTTTTCCGTAAAGCTGATGGGAATACCGGTTGTCAAAAAAGCGGCTCCAATCCCCCTTGCGCACATCCGCATCCGCGGCCGGGAACTCCCGGAGCACGTTGAGCATGAGCCCCAGCGCACATTCCGCCACCGTCGTGGACAGCGTGCCGGCGGCGTTGCAGATCGCCACGCCGCATTCCGTCGCCACAGCATGATCCATCTCATCCGTGCCCACCCCGCAGCGGGAGAGCAGCCGCAGCCCGTTTTTCGCCAGCTTGCGGATGGTATCGCCGTTGAACTTCTCCCCGCAGGTGATCAGCGCGTCATACCCGCAGATCTGATCCACGAAATCCGCCGCATCCCGGGTGGCCATATCCAGCAGCTCCGCCTCAAAGCCGTTTTCCTTGAGCATATCCGCCGCCGCCTGCCGCAGAACCCGCGGGTTCTGTTTGCCTAAAATCGCTACTTTCGCGCTCATATTCATAACCTCATTCTTTCGCACAAATTGGGATCCCTCTCCCGATCGGGCGATCCCTGAAGAGGAACCCTCCGCACCGTTTAACAAGGGGGCCGCTCTGGTCTGCCGCAGCGCCGGACGGGCAAAGCGCCTGCTCTAAGAGCAGCCGGCGCTCTTCCGTCCGGCCCGCCGGCCTTTTCATCAGCCTTTTTTCGCGTTCAGCAGCGCCCTCGTCTGCTCCAGCGTCTGGCGCGCGCCCATATCCAGATAGCCCATGTCCGCGCCCACGGCGAACCAGGAGGCGCCCCGGCGGATCCAGTCGCTGATGTTGGCCTCGTCATAGCCAAGAGCCACGCCGAAGGGCACCTTATGCTTGTTGCAGATCTCCGCGATCTTGTCCATCTGTTCCATCACCGCCGGGTGCCGATACTGACCCAGCACGCCCAAAGAAGCGGACAGATCATTGGGTCCCACGACGATGCTGTCGATCCCCGGAACCTCCAGGATCTTGTCCAGATTCTTCACGCCCTCCACATGCTCGATCTGCAGAATACGCCACAGACATTTTTCCGCATCCCGAATGTACTCGTCCATGGGAACGGCGCCGAAGCGATGCGCCCGCACCGGGCCGAAGCCCCGGATGCCCTTGGGGGGATACAGGCAGGAGGCGATGGCCTGCTGGGCCGCCTCCACCGTGTTGATCATGGGGAAGATCACCCCGTCCGGCGCCATTTCCAGAATGGGTTTCACCGTAGCCGGGTTGAGATCCACCACCCTCACCATGGAGAAGATATCCGCCGCCGCCGCGGCCTGGATGTGGCTGCGGATAATCTCCAGCGTAAAGCCGGTGTGCTCCTGATCAATCCACATCATGTCGTAGCCGACGGTTCCAAGCTGCTCCACAATGCAGGGGTCGGTGTAATACACGCCGGTGCTGATAGGCAGCTCGCCGTTTTCGATTTTTTTCTTGTGTCTTTCCAATCTTGCGTTTACCATTTTTGCTCGCGCTCCTCTTTATAGATATCCGGATCTTCCGGATGGGGGTCTTTTGAAAGTGTCGTAAACACTTTCCGCCTGAAATCCGCGGGGAAGCATCCGCCGTCAACCTTGATGAACCAGTCATTCTGTTCTACAAAATCGCGCAAATGCATTCCCCGCGGCCTTCAGGCGGATGAACGGTTTTTGTCCCTTCCTTCATGCCGGCGGCGGCCCGAAAAGCTCCCGCCGGCTTAAAAGCAACCTACTTATTCGTTTCCCTTTTTCTGATAGAACCAAATCACGCCGGACCGCTTGGGAATGGATACCGTGAAGCCCTTCTGCAGCTCCTCGCCCGTCATGGTCATCGTCTCGCCGCTGACCCGGTCCCAGAAGGCGTAGGTCGCCTTGGGATCCGCGAAGGGCTTGGCGGTGAAGGAATCCGGCTCCGCCTTGATGTTGCGGACCACCTGGATAAAGCCCTTACCGGTTTCCGGATCCTCAAACTGCATGGCGTAGTAATCCTCCACGCTCTTGCGGCACTCGGTGAGGGGATAATAGTCGCCGGACAGCATGAGCTCCGCCGCTTCCCTCCAGATGGGATCCATCTTATTGGCAACGGCAAACCGCTCGTCGCTGTCGTTGTACTCCACCATGGAGGTGATCGCCGGCGCCATGGCGCACTGGTAAGCGAACTCGTCCACCGGTCTGGGCGCCCGGTTCCAATCGTCGTACTCCCCGTTTTCCTGATCCCAGCTCATGGTATGGGCGCGGAAATAGGGAATCCACTCGAACATTTCCCGATGCTGCTTCTGCTTGATGTGGTGCATACCGTAGCCGATATCGGTGTAGTGCAGCGGCACGGCGCGGCGCATGGTTTCCAGATCGTTCCGCCGGCCACCGCTGGCGCAGGAGTCGATCCAGAGTCCGGGATTGCGCACCAACAGCTCATCCCAGAAACGCAGATAGCCCTGGGTGTGGAAATTCTCCATGCTGCCCACGCGGTCGGGCTCCTCGTTGTTCATCCAGTAAGGAAGCGGCGCAATGTTGAAATCCTGCCGGTAGATGTGAATGTGGTATTCCTTGATGTACCTGTCCACCAGTTCGATCAGCCAATCCTGGCAATCCTTATCCGCCAGCTTCAGCAAGCGGTCGTAGCCGTCCCCGCCCTTTTCGTCGATAACGCGCAGCATCCATTCCGGGTGCTCCTTATCCAGCGCCGTATCGCGGTGGACGCGCTCCGGCTCGAACCACAGCAGGAACTGGATGCCTTCCTTTTCGCACTTCTTGCCCACCGGCCCCAGGCCGTTGGGGAAATGATCCGGATTAGGCCACCAGTTGCCGGTGGTGGTCCAGGTGAAATCGCAGGGATACCAGCCGGCGTCGATCCACCAGATATCCGGCTTCATGCCGTGGCGGATATAGGAATCGATGGCGTCCACCTGATTCTCCTCGGTAACGGCGGTGAATTCCTGCTTCCCGCCGATGCCCCAGGTGTGCAGGCACATTTTCGGGGGAATGGGCTGACCGTCCTCGCGGGGCAGGATGTGCTTGAAATACCACCGGCGCCACATGTTGCGGGCCCGGCTTTCATCGCCGGTAAAGCCCATCAGTGTCATCCGGGGAGTGCGGATGGTCTCACCCGGCTTCATGTACATATTCATGTACTGCTGTCCCACCGCCAGATGCACGCCCTGCTCGCAGGGGGCGAATTCCGCCAGCCACTGAGCGGGCCAGCCGATGGCCAGATTGATGCCGTATTCCGCGAACATCAACCGCATGTAGGGGAACGCCCAATGGGTGCCCAGGCCGTTCTGCGGCGCGATGGAGAGCTCGTGATCCAGGCGGTCGGTGAAGAACTCATACCCATCCTGATTCACCGTATCGCCGTTGCCGTGGATCAGCACGGGATCGCTGCCCGCTATACAACTGTCCATTACGCGGATCTTGGAAAGAATGGGGGTGTTTTTCTCTCCGCGGTTGGTGAGGAACACGATCCATTCGGTCACGGGGAAATCCCGATACTCCAGATACTCCGCGCGAATCTCCAAACCGGCCTCATCCTGACCGGTTACCACGATCTGCAGCATATTGGTATCCACCAACCGGCGTTCCACCCGCGGATGGAAATCCGCGGGGATACCGCGTACCAGGCGATCCCCATATCGAAAGCTCAACGGAATTTCCGCCGGCGAGGTATACGGGATCAGCTTTTCAATCAGCCGCATATCGGTCTTTGTCACCTTGTTCATATCCATGGAAATCATTCTCCCATCATTCGCCAATCGCCCGGGGCGTCCAATGCGCGGCCGCTTCCGTATTCCGGATATCCGCTACCGAACGGCGGACGATCAGCTCTTCTTCAAACATATACTTACGGTCAAACTGACGGTTGCTGTGAAGGATCCGCTCATAGAGGATGGTCGCCGCCTGCTTGCTGACGTCATGCAGCGGCTGGCGGACCGTGGTGAGCTGCGGAGACAGATGCTCGGCGAAGGAGTAGTTGTCGAATCCCACAATGGACATATCCCGGGGGACCTCCCTGTTGCGGCTCTGGAGAAAGCTCATGATCTTCAGCGCCTCCTGGTCGTTCAGGGCCACAATCGCCGTGGGCATGATATTCATATCGTCCCAATTGTCGTAAATCGTCTCAAAATCCCGGGTAACCAGGAAAATCAAACGGTTGTCTATCGGGATTCCATGCTTGGTCAGCACATCCTTATACGCCTGCATACGAAGCTTGTGCGAAAAATGGTTCAGCCCGATGGTGCCGAAAGCGATCCGCCGGTGCCCCATGCTTACCAGGTACTCCACCGCCTGGGTACAGCCTTTGTAGTCGTCGGACATCACGGCGTACAAGTCTTCCCCCTGAAATTCGGCGTTGATCGTCACCAGCGGAACCACCCCGGCGATTTGCTCGACATAGCCCTCGTCATACACCAAATCCAGGAAGACGCCGCCCGCCAGACGCTGCTTGTGGCAGAAAACCTGGAACCGTTTGCGGTCCAGATGGGTCTGCTCGGCCGGCAGCATGAGCAACCCGAAATCCCGCGGGAAAAAGTACTCGCTGATACCGGCCAGCAGCTCATTGAGGTAGGAGCTGGTAAACAGGTTGTCCAGATGGGTGAACACACCGATGTTGGTTGGGGTATTGGCGCTGATTTTGGGAACATAGCCGTACTGCTGGATAATGGCCTGTATGCGGCTCTTGGTCTCCTCGCCTATCTCGTTTCTCCCGTTGATCACCTTGGAGACAGTGGAAGGCGAGACGCCCGCAAGCCTCGCAATATCATAAATGTTCACATAGTCACCCTTCCTCAAAAGAATCGCCCAAAGGATAACTCTCCATAAAAATTTATGCAGGCCTCCCGCAGCCGTCCATCCCGGTCAATCAGAACCTACTTTTCGAATCCTTCCAAGGGCAGGAGATCTTCCTGTTCCATCAGCTTGGAGAACCACTGGAAATCAAAAGTCGGCTTTCCTGCCAGAAAATGATTTTTATAGAGAATCCCCTTCACCGTATACTCGATAATGAAAACCGTCTGTTCCTTTGTGCTCTGGATCTCACCCAACGCAAGGGAACTGTCCTTGCCCAACGTCACCGTACCCTCGCCGACCAGCTTCCGGCCGTCCCCGGCGTCGAAAACCTTGAAGGAAACCGGACAGTCGTCCTTGGTGTCGTTGACGCCATACAGCACGGGAATCCCGTTTTCCGCATCTGAGATCAACAGGCACACCGGCCACTGAGATCGCTGCAGCGTCCAATACGCCAGCTTCCTCGTGTAGTAATAGTCCACCACCGCATCGGAGAACTGGGGCCAGCAGTCGATCAGGTTCCACCAGATAATGCCGCGGCGGCGGCCCTTCTGCGCCCGGAACATCTCCACAAAGAATTTCATCGCCTCGCACTGGGTCAACTGGCTCGCCAGGGCGAAATCCTCCAGCGTCTCCATCTCCTGACCACACAGATGCATGATCTGCTGCTTCATCAGGTTGTTGCGGTAGCCGTAGGGGCCGCCCGTGGTCCCCTCGGGAGAGGTGGCGTGGAGCTGCCAATCTCTGCTGGTGATATCCGGCCAAAGCTGGTCGGCCGATATGTACTTCTTAATGGAAGCCGGCGACGGACAGCCGTGATAGCCGATTTCCGAAACGAAGCGCGCCTTGGTTTTGGAATAATAGTCCACCTTGAAGTACTGCCTCGCCCCCCAAAGATGATCCTCGGGAATCTGGGTGCGGTTGGCATAGGACACCGGATCCACATAGGGGGAGCTGGGCAGGTAGGGGCGGAAGTAGTCGTGCTCGAACAGCACGTCCGGAAGCACCTGACGGGTCAGCTTATTCCGGTTGGGATCCCGCCTGGGCGTCTGCAGAATGTAGGACTGATCGCACTCGTTGTCGCCCGCCCACATCAGCAGGGAGGGATGCTGCCGCAGCTTTTTGACTATGCAGATAGCCTCCTTGCGCAGCGCCTCCTGCATGGCTTCATCCTGGGGATAAATGGAACAGGCCATGGCAAAATCCTGCCATACCAGTATCCCTTTTTCATCGCAGATGTCAAAGAACTGTTCATCCTCATAGACATTGCCGCCCCAGCAGCGCACCGCATTGCAGCCGATCTCGTCCACCATATCCAGCATCGCCGGAATCCGCTGGGAATCACGGGAATGCAGCGCATCCGCCGGCACCCAGTCGGTACCCAGGATAAAGATCGATTCGCCGTTCACGCGGAAATCGAACTCCCCTTCGGGATATTCAGCGCAGGCCGGATGGTTGATGAGATCCACCGTCCGCAGTCCCGCCCGGAAGGTGCGGGTGTCCACCGTCTCTCCGCGGTACTTCAGCGTTACCGTCACATCATACATCGCCTGTTCGCCGCGGCCCTTGGGCCACCAGAAATGCACCTTTGTGACCTCACTGTCCAGTTGACCGGTGTGGAACCAGGGGGTATCGCTCATGGCAAAGCTGCTGTCGCCGCAGCTTCCCTCGCAGCAGATGGTGTAATCCCGAAGCTCACCCTTGTCGTACTGGAAGGTATAATACAGCGTGACATAAGCCCATCTGTTTTCCAAATCGATGTTCTTCGTCACGAGATAGGTTTCCTCGATATGGGACTGCGGGCAGTATTCCAGCTTGACCGGCCGCCACAGGCCGCCCGAAAGAATACGGGGCGCAATGTCCCAGCCGAACATGTGCGGTGCCTTGCGGACATAGAGGGACGATCCGTTATATTTCATGGGGATGGCGCCCAAGGGAGGCCTGTGCTTCTTCGCCTCCAGCAGGGTGGGGCGGATATGTACGACAATATCGGCTTCGCCGTCCGCAAGCCATTCCACCGGAACCGTGTGAGGAATCAGCATATTGTCGCATTCATAAACCAGCCGACCGTTGACATAAACGTCCGCATAGGTGTCGATCCCTTCGAACACCAGCCGCGGGGCCGTTCCCTCCTTGGCTTCGAACTGGAAGCGTCGGAAATACAGCAGATGGCAATCCTCATAGGCATCCAGCTTCAGGATATTGTCTCCGAAGAAGACATCCGGAAGCTCGCCTGCAGCCTGCAGATCCAATTCGAAATTGCCGGGTACCGTGGCGGGAATGGCGGGGAGCTTCTCCTCCCTTACCGCTTGGATCACATCCTGCTGCATTGTGCGCAGATCAGCGTCATGAATCAAGGTCAGCCGCCAAGCGCCGTCCAATATAATCGAATCCCAGTTATTCAAGAAAATTCCTCCTTATGGCCTATGCTCACGCACAGTATCGCAGGGCGCATCACAAGGCGAAGTTTCCTTATTATACCAAACCTCATTACAATCCTGCAATCCTTTTTGCACATATTCCGCATTAATTTTCACCACATCATCGAAGCAAAAAGAACCCGTTCCATGATCGGAAAATGACCCGTGAGTCATGCCTTGCATCTCGAAATTCCAAGGAGACGACAGCGGAATATCCGCCTGCCGGATAGCCTGGAAGATGCGCGGCAGCAGTTGCTTTCCTCTTTGCTCGCCTTCCTCGTCCGTGCCGAAAGCGGCAAACTCGCCGAAATAGACCGCCTTACCGTTTTTCTGCCCTATTTGCTTGTAGACCTGCAGCAGTTCTTCGATGCCGACCATCCGGTCGGGCCCGAATCGTTTTTCGTCGTAAATATAGATATGGGTGCTGATGGTATCGAGGGGATCCGGCGTAAACATCGCCACGCCCTCTTCAAATTCCGCCTGGGTATCCAGTTGCGTGCCTTCTCCCCGGCGCAAATGCATCATAAATTCCCGATGCACGGCGTCGCCCGTGGTGAGAAGACGATAAGAATCGTACAGCCGAACCTCCCGGGCAACCTCCTTGTAAAAAGAAACCACGTCGTCTGAAGTCAACTGATCGGCGGCGCTTCTGGTTTCCGCCGTTCCCTGCTCCGGAGCCGTCGGGGGGAAAACCCCAAGAGAAGACAGATCCGCCTCCAGATTGTATTCGTTGCCGACCTCCCAGCCCCATACGGCGCGGGAATCGCGGTAACGGGTAACCACATCCTTGGTAAACTGCCGGGCGTGCTTTACCGTCCGGCTGTTCGGGTCGCCCAACGCGCGTACCGGCTCCTGCATAAGATCCGGCAGGCTATAATAATTCCAAAACAAAGACGGGATAACGCCGATGTGATTTTCCTCGGCAGCCCGAATAAACCGATCTGCCAGGGCAAAAAAGGCCTCCGGCTGATCCCGATACAGCTTTAAGGAATTGGGATAATACCCATTGAAGGAGACGCGGATAAACGGAATACCCGCCTTGGAGAGGCGCCGCATGGCATCCTCATAAGAAATGTCGTCAGGATTCTGAATGCAGCGGTTAAAACCGTCATAATAATTCAGGCCCATTCCGTAAAAAGTTTTTCCGGCCAACGTTACGCTGCCGTCCTTCTCCACATGAAGGCCAAGTCGCTTTTGCTTTTCTCCAGCGTATTCCATAATCTCCGCCCCTTTTGGATTTAGCGTCTGACGGCCTCCGCCCTGCCAAGCAAGGCGGAGGCTGCAGACAATGCCAAAATCCTATTTAAATAAATATGTAGCCAACAGGTTATTCTCAGCGATTACTCAGGAAAAAGCCGCTTATTTCGCGCCCTTCTTCTTCTTGACAACCACGAACACCACGACGGCCACCACAGCCACAACCGCCACGACGATCACAACGATCACCCAGG
>CAKTTT010000023.1 GCA_934615635.1 uncultured Eubacteriales bacterium
ATGGAAAGGTGACGGAACAGCGGTATTGGGAGCCGGTTTTTCAACCGGAGGAGGAAATGACCCTGGAGGATGCGGTGGATGCGGTGGACCGGGTGTTCACCGACTCCGTGGAGGCCCACCGCATCAGCGATGTGGAGGTGGGCTGCTTCCTCTCCGGCGGCGTCGATTCCAGCTTCGTGGCATCCTACTTCGGCGGCCAGAAGGCCTTCACCGTGGGCTTCGATAACGGCGCCCATTACAATGAAAGCGCCTATGCGGCGGAGCTGGCCCGGGAGGTGGGGATCGAGCATTACAGCCACATCATCACGGAGCAGGAATACTGGGAGGCGCTGCCCAAGGTGCAGTATCACTTGGATCAGCCCCTGGCCGATCCCTCCTGCATCGCCTTGTACTTCGTCTCCAAACTGGCGGCGGAGCATGTGAAGGTGGTGCTGTCGGGCGAAGGGGCGGACGAGCTGTTCGGCGGCTATCGTATTTATCACGAGCCTACCTCCCTGGCGGGATACCAAAGGCTGCCCCGCTGGCTGCGCCGGGCGGCAGCCCGGCTGGCCGGTGCCCTGCCCTTTGATTTCAAGGGGAAATCCTTTCTGATCCGTGGCTCCAAAACCCTGGAGGAGCGGTTCATCGGCAACGCCTATATGTTTTCGCAAAAGGAAAAGGACAAGCTGCTCAAGTCCATCCCCGCCACTGATCCGGCGGGAAAAACCGCGGCGTATTACGACCGCTGCCGGGGACTGGACGATGTGACCCGGATGCAGTATCTGGATATCAACCGTTGGATGGTGGGGGATATCCTGCTCAAGGCCGACCGGATGAGCATGGCCCATTCCCTGGAGCTGCGGGTCCCCTTCCTGGACCGGGAGGTGTTTCAGGTGGCCTCCCGGATCCCGGCCAAGCATCGCATCGCCGGCGGAACCACCAAATACGCCATGCGGCTGGCAGCGAAGCGGCATATGCCGGAGGAATCCACCGCCCGCCCGAAGCTGGGCTTCCCCGTGCCCATCCGGATCTGGCTGCGCAAGGAGGAGCATTACCGCACGGTGCGGGATGCCTTCACCTCTCCGGCGGCCAAAAGCTTTTTCAGGGTGGAGGAACTGCTGAAATTCTTGGATCAGCACTACGAGGGGAAAAAGGACAACAGCCGCAAGATCTGGACGGTGTATATGTTCCTTGTATGGTACGGCGTGTATTTTGGCGAGGGGCTGCCGGAGCAGGTACAATAGAAATGGGGCGCAGAGCAAAAAGCTCCCCCGGCGGCAGGCCCGCCGGGGGAGCTTTTTGTGCAGCTTTAGCGAAAGAACAGCCGCTGTGCGGGGAAGAGGCAGCGGGTGCCGTCGTCGGAGACCCGGTATTTTTTGTCCGCCGACAGCCCTTGGCGATGGGACGGATATCCGAAAAAGCCCTTATCTCCATCCCTGTTCCCTCTTGGCGGAAATCAGTGGACGACGGAAACGGCCCGCCACTCCTCCACCCGGTTTTTGCCGGCCCGCTTGGCGTTGTAAAGAGCCTCGTCCGCCCTGCGCAGATACAGTTCCACCGTGTCGCCGGGCGTCAGAACACCGTGGCACAGACCGATGCTGACGGTGATGCGTCCCCTTCCCTCTCCGTCGTCATAGACGACGCCCAGTTCGTCCACCTGAGCGCGGAGCCGTTCCGCCAGAGCGAGCGCCTCCTCCCGGGTACAGCCGAACCGGACGGCGCTGAATTCCTCGCCGCCGTAACGGATCAGGACGTCCTCCGGCTGATTGAGAATATGCTTCATCACATAGGCGATCTGCCGCAGGCAGACGTCTCCCGCCTGATGCCCCATCAGATCGTTATACCGCTTGAAATCGTCGATATCCAGCATGAATACGGCGGCGGTGCCGCGGTTTTCCAACTGCCGCCGCCATTTTTCCGGCAGCATGGCATCCAGGAAGCGGCGGTTGTAGAGGTCGGACAGGGTGTCCGTCACCACAAGATGGTTGAGCCTTTCATTGATCCGGCGGATCTGCTCGTTTTGGATGGAGATAATCCGGCGGTTGAGAAAATCCTCCCGTTTGTTATGAAATTGAAAGAGGGCGATGCAGAGAATGAACACCATAAAAACAGCGGTGTTGATGTACAGCCCCCTCTTGTCTATCGCCGGATCCCGCACCAGGGGCAGAACGAACATGAAGACCGCGTAGCTGCCGCCGTAAATCAGCAGGGATTGCCACGGACGGATATACATCAGAATGGCCAGCCCGATCATGACGAAAACCATCACATCCGAGGAGCCCTCCTTGCCCCGGCTGTCCATCAAAGAGATCCCCACCGACCACAGGCTTAAAAAGGCCACGTAGAAGGGGGCGGCGCGCATCGCGTGGCCGGCCCGCCGCGCCGGCTCTCTCCTCAGCCAAAGCAGGAGGAGATAGAAAAGAAGCGTGACGACGGCCAGAGAGACATACAGCCCGAAATACAGGCGGTTTCCCGGACTTTCCAGCCCCCGCCGGGTAAAGAACAGCACGAAGACGATATTGAAAAGCTCCATCAGGAAAACGATGGGCAGCGCCCATCCGGCCACCCGCATATTGGAGCGGGCCACTTCCTGGTCGAAATCATTCTGGATTTCTCTGTCTACCCGGCCGCTGAAAAAGGCGCGGATTTCCGTTCGATTGGGCAATGCGTCATCCCTTCTCCCGCGTAAAGATTGTTTTTTCAGTATACTACCAAATTAACCGTTTGTCTAATCCTTTGTCCCGCAAATGTTGCAGAAATTCGCGGCAGGAGGCTCGAAAAATCGGTATATTTAGCCTCTATGCACAAGGGAAGGAGGGGTGCTATAATCGGAGCGGATAGGAAAGGGGGAAGGCAAGTGGTAAAAGATATGACGGCGGGGAGCCCCGCCAGGCTTATACTATCCTTTTCCCTGCCGCTGCTTGTGGGAAATGTCTTCCAGCAGCTTTATAACATGGTGGACGCCATGGTGGTGGGACGCTTCATCGGCACCGGCGCTCTGGCGGCGGTGGGCTCCACCGGGGCGATCTCTTTTCTGGTATTGGGCTTCGTTATCGGCCTGACGGGCGGCTTTTCCGTGGTCACGGCCCAACGCTTCGGCGCGGACGACCAGGACGGGCTGCGGCAGGCGGTGGCCATGTCCTTTTACATCGGCGCGGGCATGACGGTGGTCCTCACCGTCGTCAGTGTGTTGCTGACCCACCCGCTGCTGCGGTTTATGGATACCCCGCCGGACATTTATGCGGATGCTTACACCTATATTGTCATCATTTTCGCGGGCAGCGGCGCCACGGTTTTCTATAATCTGGTGTCGGGCGTGCTGCGGGCGCTGGGAGACAGCCGGACGCCCTTGTATTTTCTCATTCTTTCCTCCCTTATCAATGTGGGGTTGGATCTGCTGTTCATCATTCCCTTCCAAATGGGGGTGGCGGGGGCGGCCTATGCCACGGTTATCGCACAGGTGGTTTCCGGGCTGCTCTGCCTGCTGTACATGCTGCGGCGGTATCCGATCCTCAAGCTCCGCCGGGACGACTGGCGGCTGCGCAAAAGCTGGTGCGTCCAGCATTTGAAACTGGGGTTGCCGATGGCGCTGCAGTTTTCCATCACCGCGGTGGGCATCATGGTGCTGCAGAAGGCGCTCAATTCCTTTGGATCCAACACCATCGCCGCCTACACCGCCGCCTCCAAGGTGGAGCAACTGGCCACCCAGCCGCTGCAGACCCTGGGCATCACCATGGCTACCTATTGTGGGCAGAACCTGGGGGCGGGCCGGATCGACCGGATCCGCAGGGGCGTGGTGCGTAGCGTGCAGATCTGTGTGGTATGCTGCCTGGCTTGCGGCCTTCTGGTGGTGTTCGGCGGCCGGTTTTTCGTCGGGCTGTTCCTGGAAGGGGATCAGCCGGCGGTGGTGGAGCAGGCGCAGCAGTATTTGAACACCATCGCCGGCTTTCTGATCGTGCTGGGGCTGCTGTTTATCTTCCGCAATGCGCTGCAGGGGATGGGCAGCACGCTGGTGCCCATGCTGGCGGGCGCCGCCGAGCTGGTGGTGCGGGTGCTAGTGGCCTTTCTGCTTCCGGCGGTGATGGGCTACGCCGCCATCTGCATAGCCGGACCGGCCGCCTGGGTGGGGGCGACGATTCCGCTGATTGTCTGTTATCTTCTGCTGATGCGCCGACTGCGCTCCGTTCGTCCGGAGAAGAAGCCGGAGGAAACGGCGCCATAACGGCGCCATCATACGGATGCCATCGGGAGGCTGCCGGAAACGGCGGCCTCCCGCCTCGTTTATCCGGGCGCAGACGGGGCATACTATTTCCCAAGAAGCCGCTTTTGGCGGCGCAAGGGGGAATCGGGATGCGCAAACGGTCGGTGGCGACCTTTTCCTGTATGCTGGTGGCGCTGATGGCCGTCATTATCCGGGTGCTGGAGCTGTCCCAGGGCGGGCTGTCCGAGGCGGCTGACCAGCAAAGCAGCCTGACGATCACGGTGGCGAACGTCCGGGGCACCATCTACGACCGGAACATGAAACCCCTGGTCAACCGCCAGACCAGCTACCGGGCCTGCGTGGCGGGCTTTCCGGAGGCGATCGCCGCCGTAGCGCCGGAGCTGGACGAGGAAGCCATGGCGGAGCTGGAGGAACGGCTGCGGACCAACCGGCCGGCGGTGGTGTCTTTGGAAAAGCCGGTCACCTACACGGACGGGCTGGCGCTTTTTCAGGTGCCGGAGCGATATTCCGGCAGCCTGCTGGCCCCTCATCTGCTGGGATATCTGGATGGGGACGGCCTCCACGGCGTCACGGGGATAGAGCAGGCCTTCGACGAATACCTGACGGAGCATTCCGGCAAGGCGACGGTGACCTACAAGGTGGATGCCGCCGGCCGGCCGCTGCAGGGGGAAAAAATGGAGATCAGCAGCACGCTGCAGGAGGCCAAGGCGGGGGTGGTGCTGACCCTGGATCAGGATATACAGAGAATCGCGGAGGATGCGGCGAACAAATATATCCAGCGGGGAGCGGTGGTGGTGATGGAACCCGCCACCGGGCGGATTCTGGCCATGGCGAGCCTGCCGGATTTTCAGCCGGATACGGTGGCGGACTGCCTGGAGGCGGAGGATGCGCCGCTGCTCAACCGGGCGCTGTGCAACTATAATTGCGGGTCGGTGTTCAAGATCGCCTCCCTGGCCGCGGCGCTGGAGCAGGGCCTCTCACCCGATACCAGCTACACCTGTACCGGGCAGGTGGTTATCGGGAACAATACCTTCCATTGCCACAACCGGCTGGGCCATGGCACCCTCAATATGACGGAGGGCTTTTCCGCCTCCTGCAATCCCTATTTCATCCAGCTCATGCAGGCCGCCGGCGGCCGCGCCCTTTACCGTATGTCCACCCTGCTGGGCTTCGATCGGTCGCTGGTTCTGGCAAATGGGATCCAGACCGCCCGGGCAGTGCTGCCCGCGGAGGAGGAGCTGCTTTCCCCCGCGGCGGTGGCGAATCTTTCCTTTGGCCAGGGCTCGCTGTTGGCTTCCCCCGTCCACATCGCGCAAATGGTGGCGGCGGTGGTCAACGACGGACAGGTGATCCGCCCCACGGTGCTGCTGGGCTACGCGGATAAGGAGGGCAACCTCACCGAGGAGGAGCCTGCCGCGCCGCAGACCGCCTTTTCCGCCCAGACGGCGGCAACCATCCGGGGGATGATGGCCAAGGTGGTGGAGGAGGGTACCGGTCAATCCGCCCTGCCGGCTTACGGCGGAGCGGGAGGCAAGACCGGTACTGCCGAGACCGGCTGGGTGCAATCGGATAAGGCGGTGGTGCAGAGCTGGTTCGCCGGGTATTATCCCGAGGAGGAGCCCCGCTACGTCATGGCGGTGATCGCCGAGGATACCAACAACACGGGCAGCAAGGCGGCCCCGGTATTCAAGCAGATCTGCGACAAGATCTATGAACTGGAGCAGAGCCGGGCCAACGCGTCATGACCCCGGATACAGCCGGGGCGCGGATTGGCAGGCTGTTGGTGGCTGGGAAAAGGGATGAGGCCGGCGAACCTTTTATAAGGCGCCGGCCTTTATTAACAGAAGGAAAACCAGCAGCATAGCCGAAGGAGGCGTCCCGTAAAAGCTAAATAGCAGAAAAACCAACAGTAGCTGCTATGCGCCTGCTTACGGGCGGGGGACAAGCGATGCAGGGAAAGTAGCTTTCCATGCGTCTTGAAACGCCCGCCGGCAGCAGGCCCCTTTGGCGCCTGCTCACGCCTCCTGATTAGCTGCTGCCTGTGGTTCCGTTCAGCCGTTTGCTCCATGTCCCGCCAAGAGGCCGGTCGGCGTTTGGCGGCCGTTTATCAACCGATGCTTATTCACTCGCCCCGCCGGCCCCATGCTAAGACTGCCGCGGGATATTGTCCCCCTCCCGCTGTGCCGGGGGGCCGGAAAAGCTCTAGCGATCCGCTGAAAAAGAAGGAACGGGCAGCGGGCGAAAGGGGAACGGCGAGAGGGAAATCGCCGGGGCAACCAATAGGAAGGCGAAGAGACGGCGTATCGAAGTCAGGCGGCGCCCCGCTTTTTAGAAAATCCGCAGAAATCGCCGTCGTTTGGATCGAGAGAAGGGAAGGAGGAGAGCGGCGCGCAGCAAATGTCGGCTGTTTGACACACCTTCAGGCGTGGCCGCTCCCCGGGCCTTTCCGGCGTTTTCCGCAAAACCGCGGGTTGTGCCGGTGTATGTGCGCTTTCCTATCGGCAGGTTTTGATGAAGCAGACAACGCGGCCCGCTTCCGCGAATCCCGCGTGCAGATGGAAGGCCTGGCTGGCGAGGTTGTCCAGCTCGCAGTCGCTGGCGAATTCCCGGCAGCCTTTGGAGGCCGCCCATCCTTCACATTCCCGCAGCAGCGCCCTTGCCCAGCCCTGGCCCCGATAGGGCGGCCGGATATAAATGCCTTCCAGATATCCCACCGGGCTGCTCTGAGCGCCTTCCACGTAATCCCGTCTTAGCTGGCATTGGGCGAAACCCACCGGCCCGCTCCCATTGGCGGCGATAAAGAAGGCGGCCTCTTCGCTTTCCAGAAGGGGGGAGAGCTCCTTTGTCAGCTCTGCCGCCGTGTGCGCTGGCCACAGCTCCAGGGCCAGCTTCGTCAGGAGGGGCAGCGCCTCTCTGCCCGCTTGATACAGCATGGATCATCCCGCCTTTCACCGTTTTTAGCTTGCGGTCTATTTTAGCAGAATCCTCCGCCCGCCGCAAGGCGGGGGCCCTTGACAAATCCGCCTGCCGCGGCTATACTGGAGGCATAGCTGAAAGGCTGAGACGGGAAGACCGGCTGTTGGATGCAGACAGAGAGGGCGACCGCGCTGGAAACAGCGCGCTGGAAGGCCGCCTCTGCGGGATATGGACGGAGCCGCCCCCGAGCCCCGCCGCGGTGAGCGGCGGCGTTTTCCGCGTTAAGGAAGCAGAGCGGCGCCCTTCCGGCGCAATTTGGGTGGTACCACGGTTCCTCCGTCCCATGATTGGGGCGGAGGTGTTTTTTATTGGCGGCCCTTTTGCGGGGAAGGGGAGGAGCAGCCGGGCAGCCAGTGGGAACTGTGGGAACCGTGGCCGGGAGGTGGATCCGGAGACAATCGGTATCGGCGCTGTCCTGGCGGGCTTGCGCCATGGACCGGCGACAGCCCCTGAGCGGGGCGGGGAGGCCGCGTCTGCCCGGCGCGCCCGGGGGGATCCCCGCCAAAGAGCGGGACGGGAGGCGGCCTGGGGACGCCGTCGGGGTCTTCCGGCGGACAGAACCGTCATCCACGGCCCATACAGGAGGCTGCCTCGGGGGTTTTACGGGCGAGGCGGCGGCCGGCGCTTTCTTTTCTCCTCTGACGGGAGAGGAGGCGCGGCGCGGGAGGATCCGAACCATTCCGGATCGGGGGAGCGATGGCCGCGTAGGACCCGCAATGGCTGGGAGCCTTTCGGCAGAGGGTTGCGATGCTTCAAAATCGGCGTTTCCGGCGGGTTCGGCGGCAGTCGGACCGGCGGGAACGGGATGGAGATAGATGCGCGGCGTATCTTTACCGTTATTCATGCGTTAGAAAGGACGAAAAAATCATGCAATGGACCGGTCTGAACGAGTTGAGGGAAAAATATCTGTCGTTTTTTGAGAGTAAGGGGCATTTGCGGCTGCCCAGCTTCTCCCTGGTGCCCCAGGGGGACAAATCCCTGCTGCTGATCAATTCCGGCATGGCGCCTATGAAGAAATTCTTCACCGGGGAGGTGACGCCGCCCCGCAAGCGGGTCACCACCTGTCAGAAGTGCATCCGCACCCCGGATATCGAGCGGGTGGGCAAAACCGCCCGCCACGGCACCTATTTCGAGATGCTGGGGAACTTCAGCTTCGGCGATTATTTCAAGAATGAAGCCACCGCCTGGGCCTGGGAATTCTGCACCAAGGTGCTGGAGCTGCCCCAGGATCGGCTGTGGGTGAGCATCTATGAGAAGGACGACGAGGCTTTCGAGATTTGGACCAAAAAGGTGGGGGTTTCCGCCGACCGCATCGTCCGCCTGGGCAAGGAGGACAACTTCTGGGAGCACGGCACCGGCCCCTGCGGCCCCTGCTCGGAGATTTACTTCGACCGGGGGGAGGCTTACGGCTGCGGTTCCCCCACCTGCGGCGTGGGCTGCGACTGCGACCGGTATGTGGAGTTCTGGAACCTGGTGTTCACCCAGTTTGACAGCGACGGCAAGGGCAATTACGCCCCGCTGGACCATCCCAACATCGACACCGGCATGGGGCTGGAGCGGCTGGCCTGCATCATGCAGGGGGTAAACAACCTTTTTGAGGTGGATACGGTACAGAACATCATGAAGCATGTCAGCCGGATCGCCGGGGTGACCTATGGGGAGAATGAGCGCACCGACGTTTCCCTGCGGGTGATCACCGACCACATCCGCTCCACCACCTTTATGATCGGGGACGGGGTCATGCCCTCCAACGAAGGGCGCGGCTACGTGCTGCGCCGTCTGCTGCGCCGGGCCGCCCGCCACGGCCGCCTGCTGGGCATCCGGGAGCCCTTCCTCTATCAGGTGTGCGAAACTGTCATCGGGGAAAACCGGACGGCCTATCCCCAGCTGGAGGAGAAGAAGGATTTCATCGCCAAGCTGATCCATTTCGAGGAGGAGGCTTTTGGCAAAACCATCGACAGCGGCCTGCAGCTCCTGGATGATATGGTATCCGCCATGGAGGGGGACACCCTCTCCGGCGAGGATGCCTTCCGTCTATACGACACCTACGGCTTCCCGGTGGATCTGACCCGGGATATTCTGGAGGAAAAGGGCAAAAGCGTGGACGAGGAGGGCTTTGACCGCCTGATGGCCGAACAGCGGCAGCGGGCCAGGGCCGCCCGGAAAAACGCGGGAGCCGATGCCTGGAAAAACAAATCCGGCGTGCTGGAGCAGTTGATGGCCGGCCGTTTTGTGGGATACGATGCCCTGCGCAGCGAGACGCGGATCGCCGCCATTGTCCGGGACAACGACATCGCTGACCGGGTGGAGGCCGGCGAGGAGGCCGCCCTGGTGTTAGAGGAAACGCCCTTCTACGCGGAAAGCGGCGGCCAGGTGGGGGATATCGGCACCATCGTCGCCGGAGACGCCCTGTTTGAGGTGACCAACACCTTTAAAAGCGGGGGCGGCGTCATCCTTCATCAGGGTGTGCTGCGCAGCGGCGAGCTGGAGGAGGGCAACGCGGTGACCGCCGAGGTGGACGGGGAGACCCGGGCCGCCACCATGCGCAACCATACCGCCGCTCATCTGCTGCAAGCCGCCCTCCGCCAGGTGCTGGGCACCCATGTGGAGCAGGCGGGCCAGCTGGTGGATTCCCACCGGATGCGGTTCGATTTCACCCATTTTTCCGCCCTGACGACGGAGGAGCTCGCCCGGGTGGAGGCGCTGGTCAACGACTGGATTCTGGAGGCGATTCCGGCGGATATCCGGGAGATGCCCATCGAGGAGGCCCGGAAGCTGGGGGCTATGGCTTTGTTTGGGGAGAAATACGGCGACATCGTCCGGGTGGTGCGCCTGGGCGAGGTGTCCGCCGAGCTGTGCGGCGGCACCCATGCGGACAACACAGGACGGCTGGGGCTGTTCCGCATTGTGTCCGAAAGCTCGGTGGCGGCCGGGGTGCGCCGGATCGAGGCGGTTACCGGCAAAAATGTGTTGAAGCTGTTGGACGAGTACCATGGCCTGATGGCTCAGGCGGCCGACGCCATGAAGGCGGCGGGCGTGGAGGATATCGCCCGCCGGGCGGCGCAACTGACCGCGGAATATAAGGCGGTGCAGCGCAAGCTGGAGCAGGTGCAGGAGAAGCTGGCCTCCCTCAAGGTGGAGGGACTGTTCGGCGACGCTAAAGAGGTCCGGGGCATCCGGGTGGTGGCCGCCGCCTTCACGGGTACTGGGGCGGATGCGATCCGCGCTATGTGCGAGCATTGCCGCGGCCTGTCCAAGGAAAACGCGGTGGTGGTGCTGGCAGGCATCCAGGAGGATGCGGGCAGCGTCTCCTTCGGCTGCTACTGTGCGCCGGAGGCGGTCAAAAAAGGCGCCCATGCGGGCAACATCGTCCGGGAGGTCGCGGCCATCTGCGGCGGCCGGGGCGGCGGACGGCCGGATATGGCCATGGCCGGCGGCAAGGATATCACCAGGGTGGACGATGCCATCAACGGCGTGGACGATATCCTGGAAAAGCTGATTCCGGAGAAATAAAGGAGGAGCGGGTCGATGGATTGCATCTTCTGTAAAATCATCGCGGGGGAGATTCCCTCCGCCAAGGTATATGAGGACGATCAGGTGCTGGCTTTCCGGGACATTGAGCCTAAGGCGCCGGTTCATATTCTGGTGGTGCCCAAGCGGCATATCGCCGGCGCCGCGGCGATCCGGCCGGAGGACGCCGGGGTGGTGGGCCGGATATTCGAGGTGATCGCCCGGATTGCGGTTCAGGAAGGGCTGAAGGATTTCCGTGTGGTGACCAACAACGGCGCGGACGCGGGCCAGACGGTGCCCCATCTGCATTTCCACATCTTGGCCGGCCGGCGGCTGGGGGAGATGGGCTGATACGGGGCGAAGGGAAGAGAGGGCGGTCATGCGGTTTGTGGTCATGGACCTGGAATGGAACGGCGCTTACTGCCGTCAAACCCGGGGCTATTTCAATGAGATTATCGAGATCGGCGCGGTCCGGCTGGACGGCGGCCTGCGGCCGGACGGCGAATTTCACGCGGTTATCCGGCCGCAGGTCAGCAGTGAGCTCTCCTCCATCGTCCGGGATCTGACCAGTATCACCCCGGAGGAGCTGGAGGAGCAGGGGAAACCCTTCCCGGCGGCGATGGAGGAATGGATCGAGTGGATCGGCGACGGGGAGACGGTGATCCTGACCTGGAGCACCACCGATCTGCTGGTGATGATGGAAAACTGCCGCTATTATTACGACGACGACCGGCTGCCCTTTATGGAGCGGTACGCGGATCTCCAGGCCTATTGCCAGCAGCGCATGGGGGTGGGGACGGCCCAGCAGGTGGCGCTGAACAAGGCGTGCGATATGCTGGGCATCAGCGAGGAGGGGGCGGAGCTGCATCGCGCTTTGGACGATAGCCGCCTTTCCGGCCGTATTTTGCAGCGGGTGTATGAGCCGGATTCCTTTGCCGAGGCGGTGCGGGAGGCTGACCAGGAGTTTTACGACCGGCTGCATTTCAAAACCACCGTCATCAGCGATATCGACAGTCCCCTGGTGAAGCGCAGCGAGCTGCAATTCCGCTGCCCCTTCTGCAACCGCAATATGCGTCGGTCGGGGGAGTGGCGGTTCCGCAGCCGGGCCTTCTGCGCGGAGTTCCTTTGCAGGGGCTGCGGCCGGACCTTTACCGGCCGCGCCCAGTTTAAGCTGAAATTCGACGGGGTGGAGATCAAGCGCCGGCTGGTGGAAAGGATGCCGTCTCAGCCGGACAAGGAAGGAGAAGCCGCCGATGGGTGAGAAGGGCCGGCGCGGCGCGTTGTGGTCCACCCGGTGGGGAAACCGGCTGCTGGGGTTCGGTCTGCCCGCTGCGGGCGCCGCGGCGCTGGGCGGGATGGCCGCCACGGGCTTTAATCCGGTCGGCGTGTTCCCCGCCTGTCTCTTCCTGCGGTTGACCGGATGGCGCTGCCCGGGCTGCGGCACCACCCGGATGGCGGCGGCGCTGCTGTGTGGGGATGTGGCGGGCGCGTTTTATTACAATCCTTTCACCCTGCTGCTGGGAACAGGCTGCGCGTTGTGGCTGCTGTGGCTGGGGGCGCGCACCTTCCGGAAGAGATGGAGCCCGCCGCGGCTGCCGACGGACAGCCGGTGGTGGCTGCTGATTCCCTGCCTTGTGGGGGCTTTTTGGGTGGCGCGTAATCTCCCGGTTTATCAGCGATTCTTTTTCTGAGACGGAGAAGGAGCAGAGGAAAAAAGAAGTTGACAAACGAAAGGGAATTCATTATAATAGCATGGTGCCGCGGATGAGCGGCACAAGATGGAGAGGTGGCTGAGCTGGCCTAAGGCGCACGACTGGAAATCGTGTTCAGATTAACCTCTGACGGGGGTTCGAATCCCCCCCTCTCCGCCAGACCTGCGGTCGGCAATTCGTAATGGGTTGCCGGCTGCTTTTTTGTTGTGCAGCTCGACCATGAGCGGGATCCTTTTTATCTCACCCTCACAATGAGGAACCCTCTTTTGTCAGAAAAGACAAAAGAGGGTTCTTTATTTATCGGCATGAGGATTTGCTATGTAATGGATAGCAAAGACAAGCTGCTTACCGATAGTACAATATCTGCGAGACGATGGATTACAAGGAAGTCGAACGCAGAACAAAGGGCGGATGGACCCAAGATGAGCCTGCAGAAAAAATTGTTGATTTAGCAGAATCAATGGGAGGACTCTAATCTACGCTTGATTTTTTCGTACAGGACAGGGCCGCATTTGCTTACTATCTCCAGTTGCATATCCCGGCGGGCTTTCCCGTCAACCCCATTTTTGAATTTAAGTGGGTGTTTTTTTATAAACACGGATAGGATCTTCGAGGACATACAACAAGCTAGTTCCACTTGTATATCCTGAAAATTCTGGGAGCTTACAAGAATGTGTTCTTCTCCCCGCTCCGAGTAACTGAGAACATATTCACAAGCGGAATCAAATACTTCTTTTTTATATAGATAATATTCGCCTCCGCCCTTATGCCCAAGACCCTTTATGGGCTTTTCGATGTATAAATCAAACCGCCATTTCTCGTCCGTCAGAGTAGCCCATAATCTCTTCGCTTCCCAATATAGTTGTTCCTCGGTCACCGCTTTATCTTCCAATGGACTTCTCACTAAGATTTCAGCGTGTTCCTTCTTTAGCTTTTCACCAAAAGTAGGATCGATTTTTCCCATCCACTCCTCTGCCTTCTTCATCCATATACGCCGTGTGTCCCGACCGGGAATTCTGTTTTCAGCCGCATATCGTATAGCTTTATCTCTTACTACATGCCTTAATATGGCATAATAAAATTCGTTTATATCCCGGGTTCTGCAAAGAATAATATGTTCGTTGCGCTCCGTATACGCATATACATAGGAGGTGCCATGGATTTCATAATAATACCCTTCGTTCTGGATCGGACCGGGGACGACCGGGCAAACATCCACTGATAACCCCGCCCGTTTCAACCGTTCGTTAATCGCATCTTTTATTTCAAAATAGGTCGACATGATAACACCCCGTTCATGTTTACAGTGTGATCATCCGCTTCATGGAATCATTTTCGTTCATCCCATCTCCGTTTTGCTTTCTCATACATATCAGGACCGCAACGGCTGAATATTTTCAATAGAATATCCCGGCGTAGTTGCCCGGGAATCCCATCCTTAAATTTGTGGGGGATTTTTTTCAAATAAATCCATTCGATGACTCCCTCCATTCGCCAAGCTAGTTCAAATTCTATGTCTTCGAAATTCTTGGATTTTATAAAGATGTTTTCCGATCCCTGCTCTGAGTAGCTGAAAACATATTCACCATCGGAATCGGGTGTTTCCCGCTTATATAAATAACATTCGCCTCCCGCGTGGTGTCCATAACCTTTTAGGGGTTTTTCGATATATAAATCAAACCGCCATTTCTCATCCGTCAGAGTGGCCCATAAGTTTCTTGCTTTTTGATACATTTCTTCTTCTGTCAACATACATCATGCTCCTCGTCAGTTTACAGAAAGCCGGACGATTTGTTTTTTTCGCTGCTGTCACCCAATCTTTTTTTCCAGATATTGTTTTAGAATCTGCAGATCATATTTGTTCGCGGACAGCCACGCGTCCGCATCAAAGGCCGTTTCTGTTTTTGCCGGCGCAGCGGAGGGATACGTCCTTTCCGCCGGAGAATAGGACAGTCCGATTTTTTCCAGATACGGCTCATACTCTTTTGCGATACGCCCCTTTTCGTTGGTCAGGTAAAGGAGACTCAAAACGCCGTACCTGGACAACTCTTCCATCTTTTTTTCCACCGATTGGTTCGATTGGATGATCTGGGGAATTTTCTCCTTGGCCTGCCGGACGAAGATTTTAAAATTCACGTTTGGAAGATCAAAAATATCCTCTCCGGCATAGCGGACATTCTCATCGTCCACGCATAGCAAGGCTTCCACACCGAGCATATAGAAAGCGCAATACATATCATAGCTGCCCGTATCCGTGACGATTTTATCGATTTCCTCCAGCAGCAGGGGAACCCCGCCGATTCCGATTTTGAATAGTTCCTTCGCATCGTCTTCATGAACGGATATATAAGATAAAAGACTGGGTTTCAGCTTTATTGCTTTAACCTCGTCAAAAGCCTTTTCAACTTCCTGCGCTCTTGCGTGAAAGCTGTTGTGAGGAATCAGAAGCCCTGCCAACAGAATCGCCATAAAGACTGCCAGGAAGGGGACGCAAATCTTGAATTTCTTTCTCGGCATATGGATTCCTCCCTTTCAAAAATGCTATTCAGTGATTGACACAATAGGCCTCCGGGGAGCTGTATCGCAATAAATGGAATAATTGCTGAGCGGTGCCACTTCCCCTCCTCAAGTTTCGCGGTAAGTACCGGAACTTAGGTTTCCGTCCTTTCATTTTCTGATCCTCTCTCCCGTTTGTTTTTTAGGTTGACTCGCTGTATACGTGAGAAGATCCCTGTCTATGCAATATAGTTTACAGGAAAATATTAACATTTATAATATTTTCGTCAATATTTTCAAGAAAAAATTCCGATAAAAAGGATAAGCTGCTTACCGTTCATAGGCGCGGCCCTACCGCCTTACCTCCCGACGGCAGGAATTACCGCCTCGCGTCCAAGCCGTACGGCTGCATATCGTTTGGCCGCTGTACAGTAGTTCGACAGGGAGGGCGCCCAGCTCCTTTCAGCGTTCAACCGCGCCGGCTGGAAACGGGAGAGGCAGGGTAGGCTGGGTAGGCAGGGTAGGCTGGGGAGCGTTCTGATCCCAAAAGCTCTCGGACGACGCGCGGACTATCATCGACAGGGCGGATGAGGGGCGTTGGTATGACGGTTTATCACAATGATCGAAAAGAGTTTTTCATGGCGGACGGCCCTGTATCATATGAGAGGGCAGCGCGCCGACGGGTTCTTGTTTTTGCCACCTGCCTTTTGGGCCATGGGTTCTGCTCCATTCGGATCAGATCCAAGCGCGGGATTTTGTCTGCCGGTTGAGAGAGGAAATATCCGGCATTGCAAATCCTTTGATGGGAGTGGTATAATGGACATACATCGTCGGGTCATGTCGGTATCGGGCCGCTCCGCATGAAAACCGCTGTTTTGCAGGATGTCGGCTTCAGACAGGGCCTCCCATCCGCTTTTGGTCCTACATATGAGGTGTTTATGATGAAAAAGTTTTCTGGGCTGCTGGCGGCCGTCGTTTGTATGCTGCTTCCGGCCGCCTGTTCTCCCGCCGGGACGGATGGCTCCGCGCCGGGATCCGCCGTTTCGGGTTCTTCTTCCGTCGTTACACGGCCTCCGTCGTCGCCGGAGGTTTCGTCACCGGAATCCTCGTCTCCCCCCGCGACGCAGCCGTCCGCCGGGGAGACGCCGCCCGTCACGGTGGCTCCTCCGCCCACCCTTGCGCCCACTTCTCCTCCGCCTACCACCACGCCGCCCACCACCCAGGTGCCAAAGCCCACCACGCCGCCCACCGCCGCCACGGTGAACGTCACCATCCCGGAGGGTTTCACCCTGCCGCAGATCGCCGCGCGGCTGGAGGAGAAGGGCGTGTGTTCCAAGGACGCTTTCCTGGAGATGGCGCAAACCTATGATTTTTCTTATTACAGCCTGATCGGCGCGCTGCCTGACAACCCTCATCGCTGTTTCACGCTGGAGGGCTATCTGTTCCCTAATACCTACAATTTTTACAAGGGTATGAAGCCGCAGGATGCCATCGGCGTGCTGCTGCGGGGCGCGCAGGCGGGGATTGGGGACAAATACGCCTATCCCGGCATGTCCACCCACGAGCTGGTGATCCTGGCCTCCATCATCGAAAAGGAGGCTTCTGGCGCCGCTGATCGAAAGCTGATCTCCGGAGTGCTGCACAATCGGCTGGAAAAAGGCTGGAAGCTGCAGGCCGATCCCACCATCAATTATGTGGAACAGGCTATCAAGCCCAACATCACGGGGGATAAGGACCGCTACAGCGCCTATTACAACACCTACAGATGCGCCGCCCTGCCGGCGGGCCCCATCTGCAATCCGGGCGCCTCGGCTCTGGACGCCGCGGCCAACCCCACCCGGACGGCGTATATGTTTTTCGTTTCGGATAAGGTGACGGGGGAGATCTATTACGCCGTCACTGGCGAGGAGCATGAGGCCAATCTCATCAAGGCCGGGTACAAGGTGGAGAGCGCCGGGGCCTCCGAAGCGGCGTAACGAAACATCACGATTCGACCGAAAGCGGCAAAAAAAACTTATAGACATTCACTATAGCAATTCCAAAATGGTTCTGCTATACTAATATTTTAGCGTATACTGTAGTTGTCCGTGTCTATTTTTTAACAAGCGGGCCGTCAGTTACCCTTTCAGTGCTTCAAAAAATCCGCAAGGAGGAAATGGCAAACATGCAAAAAAAGATCAGCAGTCTCCCGTTTAAAGGCACACCGGAGCAGGAGCAGAAGCTGCAAGCCGTCATCGCCGCCAATCGTCAGGATCCCAGCAAGCTGATGGCCGTGATGCAGGAGGCGCAGGAGATTTACGGTTATCTGCCCATGGAGGTGCAGGAGATGATCGCCGACGGCATGAACGTGCCGCTGGAAAAGGTTTACGGCGTGGCCACCTTCTACGCCCAGTTCGCCCTGTCTCCCAAGGGGGCGTACAACATCTCGGTTTGCCTGGGCACCGCCTGCTATGTCAAGGGCTCCGGCGATATCTTCAACCGCTTGAGCGAGAAGCTGGGCATCGGCGCGGATGAATGCACCGAGGACGGCCGTTTTTCCTTGACCGCCTGCCGCTGCATCGGCGCCTGCGGACTCGCCCCCGTCCTGACCGTCAACGAGGACGTATACGGCCGGCTGACGGTGGACGACGTGGACGGCATCCTGGCGAAATACGCCGACTGATATGCGGGAGCTTTCCCTCAACGTCCTGGACATTGCCCAGAATTCCCTGTCCGCCGGCGCCACGCTGGTGGAAATCACCGTGACGGAGGAGACTGCCGCCGACCGGCTGATCATAGCGATCGGCGACAACGGCCGGGGGATGACCCCCGAGCAGGTGCGCCGGGTCAGCGACCCCTTTTATACCACCCGCACCACCCGCAAGGTGGGTATGGGGATCCCCCTGTTCCGCATGGCGGCGGAGATGGCGGGCGGTAGCCTGGACATCGACTCCGTCCCCGGGGAGGGGACCCGGGTCACCGCGGCGTTCGGCCTGTCCCATATCGACCGGATGCCTCTGGGGGATATGGCGGGAACCCTGTCCGCTCTGATCAGGCTGAATCCCCAGGTGGATTTCGTCTACCGCCACCGGCGGGACGGACGGGAGGCCGCGCTGGATACCCGGGAGCTGCGGCAGGTGCTGGAGGGGGTGCCCTTGGACACGCCCGAAGTCATGGAATGGATCGAGGGATCCCTAGAGGAACAGGAAAGGGCACTTGAAAATACATAACGGAGGTTAACAGCATGAAAACATTAGCAGAGCTGCAGGCGATCCGCGATAAAGCCCGCGAAAAAATGACCGTGCGGGACAACAACGAAGAAGCCACCCGCGTGGTGGTGGGCATGGCCACCTGCGGGATAGCCGCCGGCGCCCGTCCGGTGCTGAACGCTTTTGTGGACGAGGTGGCCAAGCGCCATCTGAACAACGTCACCGTCACCCAGACGGGCTGCATCGGCATGTGCCAGTTGGAGCCCATCGTGGAGGTTTTTGTTCCCGGCAAGGAAAAGGTCACCTACGCCAAGGTGTCCCCGGAAAAGGTCGCCCGTATTGTGGCGGACCATCTGGTCAACGGCAATGTGGTCGCCGAATACACCGTCGGCAGCCTGATGAAATAACGGGGAGGGTTAAACGATGTATCGTTCACATGTTTTGATTTGCGGCGGCACCGGCTGCACCTCCTCCAACAGCCAGAAAATTATCGAGGCCATGGAGAAGGAGATCGCCGCCCAGGGTCTCGCGGAAGAAGTCAAGGTGGTGCGCACCGGCTGCTTCGGCCTGTGCGCGCTGGGCCCAATTATGATTGTTTATCCGGAGGGCTGCTTCTACTCCCGCGTGACGGTGGAGGATGTGCCTGAAATCGTCAGCGAGCACCTGCTCAAGGGCCGGATCGTTACCCGGCTGCTGTATGACGAGACGGTGGACAAGGAAAACGACACGGTGAAATCCCTTAACGAGACCGACTTCTATAAGAAGCAGGTCCGGGTCGCGCTGCGCAACTGCGGCGTCATCAATCCCGAATCCATCGACGAATACATCGCCTACGACGGGTATCAGGCGCTGGCCAAGTGCCTGACCGAATACACCCCGGAGCAGGTCATCCAGGTCATCACCGACTCCGGCCTGCGGGGCCGCGGCGGCGGCGGGTTCCCCACCGGCCGCAAGTGGGCTCTCTGCGCCCCCAACAAGGCGCC